>JARRLI010000028.1:0-8106 GCA_037387145.1 Robiginitalea sp.
GGTCAAAAAGGATGGAGTTTCCATCCGGGTCCTGCACTATAAAACATCCCGGGCCTGAAACCTCTTCCAGGGACTCATTATGTACTGAGATGCCTGCTTTTTTGAGGGATGCACAGATCTGTCGCACGTCTGTGTACCCCTTGAGGTTTTGAGCCTGCTGGTCCCATCCGGGGTTGAAAGTGAGGATATTATTGTTGAACATTCCCTGGAACAGACCTATTATCGTATTGCCATTTTTCATGATAAGGTAGTTTTTCGCAGATTCTCCTGCAAAAACAGAAAACCCCATAGTTTCGTAGAAACTTTGGGAGGCCTCCAGGTCAGCTACGTTCAGGCTGATAGAAAAAGCACCGAGTTCCATAATAGCATTGTATTTGTTACTTCTTAAAGGTACATAATTCAAGGTGGAATCGGAATGCAGTTCCAAATCGAACTACCTTAGCTTCCCGAGCAACTCTTTCATGAACTTAGCGCCCAGGCTGGCCGTCAGGCCACCCACATCTTGTCGGGGGTTGTATTCGACCAGGTCTGCCCCCACCACATCCCCCTCCAGACGCTGGAGCAAATCGATTATCTGGCGGGTCGACAATCCCCCAGGTTCCCTATGAGACACCCCTGGGGCGAAGGCAGGATCCAGGGCATCGAGGTCCAGAGAAATATATACGGGATTTGAAAATTTAAGGGGGTCCTGAGGTATCCCTTGTTCCATGGTGTACATTTCCACCCGAAATCTTCCGGCCTGTTCTTTCTGGTTGAGGTTTAGCGTCCGAATGCCAACCTGAACCAGGCGTTCCGCCTGGCCATCCACCATGATACTGGCAAAGGGACAGGCGTGGGAATAGGGATCTCCTTCGTACTCCTGGTACAGGTCCGGATGGGCGTCTATCTGCAAAATATCCAGTTTAGAGTATTTAGTGACAAATGCCCTAAGGATGGGATAGGTGATGGAATGGTCTCCTCCCAGGGTAAAGAGTTTTGGAGCCCTATCCAAATGTTCAAGTGTCAGTGCCTCGATGTCAAAATAATCCTCAATTTCAAAATCCCCGCCATCATGGACTTCCCAACCCTTCAGGTCAGTCATGTCCTCTGTATACAGGTTCATCGCCCCCGAGTTAAGGGCATTCCTGATCAGGGGAGGGGCCTCTGAAGGACCTTTTAGAAAAGAGGATTTGGCATCGTAGCAAATCCCCCTGATAAGCAGGGATTCTTTCATACAGACATATGTAAACTACAGGTTACCCATTACCAATCCAGGACTATTCCACCTCAGTTATCTCCTTGAGGAATTTGCGCATATCCCCGGCGAGCTTTTGCAAATCAGGCTGGTGCGTATACATCATATGACCGGCCTCGTAATACATCATTTGAATTTTTTGGGTTTCAATACCATTGCGGGCAAAGGTGTATTCCGCATCGAAAAACGGACAGATAAGATCGTAATATCCGTTGGCTACCATCACTTTCATCTCCGGGTTTCGCCTCATAGTTGCTCCGAGCTTCCGTGCCACATTGACCATGGACGGTTCCCAGTACTGACCTTCAGGCACGGGTCTCCACTTCCACTTGCTACCGATCTCAGAATTGGAGGTTAGATAGGGCCGGTCCATCCTAACCTGTAATTTTGTGCTCAGGTAGTGATTTATAGCCGCCGTAAAGGCCCCGCCGATCTGGTAACTGGCCGGGTCCCCCAGGTGAGGACCCTCCGAAAACAAATCGATTTCAGGCCCCATGAAGCGACCATCCAGCCTTCCCAGGGCTACCCCCCTGTCCTTCAGAAGTTCTTTCTGAAACCTGTGTACCAGTACCCTCAGGTCTGATCTGAGGATGTAGTCTTTTTCCAGGCCTATGAAACCCGCCATTTCGGCTGCTATAGCCGCTTTCTCAGCTTTATCCAGCAAAGCTCCTTTGTAGAGGGCAGGGATATACCGGCTATAGGTAAATTCCCGGCATTCAGCCACAAATTCCTCCAGCGTCCTGCCTTGTCCCGCCTTTTTATGGTACCAGGCCGTGGCCGCCATACTTGGCAGATACGTGATATAGGATGTGATGTTGTCGTGTGTGGAGGTAGAACCCCCGTAGTCCAGCGCCTGGGAAATCAGTATTAATCCATTGAGGGCCATGTTCTGCCCCGCTGACTCCAGAGCATTGGCCACAGCAACGGCCCTGGTGGTCCCGAAGCTTTCCCCAGCGATGAATTTGGGAGACATCCATCGGTTGTTTTCACTAATCCACATACGGATAAATTTGGCAATGGAAGAGGCATCTTCGTTGAGCCCCCAGAAGTCGGTTACCTTCCCTTTGCCCAGAACCTTGCTGAAACCGGTTCCCACAGGATCGACAAATACCAAATCCGTAAGGTCCAGCAGCCCGTTTGTATTTGGAACCAGGGGGTAAGGGGCTGCTCCGTCATCTTTTTTGGCCTCGGAATCCACCACCACCAGCTCCGGTCCGAGCAACCCCATGTGCAGCCATACGGAGGCCGATCCGGGCCCTCCGTTAAAAACAAAGGTTACGGGGCGACCGATGGGATCGCCCTCGCCGCTCGCTGTATAGGATACAGACCAAATGGAGGCAACAGGTTGTCCGGAATCATCCCGCAGGTAGGTTTCTGATGCCGTCGCCTTGTAAACGACTTTACGACCCCCATTAAGGATTTGATGTTCAGTTATAAAGGTTTTGGGCTCGGGTATTGCAAGTTCTTTCTGTTCTTTATTTTCAGGCTCCTGGGCAAAACCGGAAACTGTCAGAAGCAGGCAAATCAGGAAAAACGATTTCGATCGCCGAAGGTCTGTTGGAGGATGTAGATTCATCGATTTGAATTTGTTTAAAAGACCAGGGTAAGTTAAGATTTTGCTCCTTAATAGGAGGCTTTTCAGGGAATTCTTCCGGCCGGGGCTTAAAAATCAGGACAGGGTACTACTCGGCTGCAGACAGACTTTGGTGAAGTGAATCAACCACTGTGTCGAGTACAGGCTGAATCCCATTCCCAGCGCAATTCATCAGGATGCAAACCACAAGTTGCTCTTCCGGGTAAATAAAAAAATTGCTGTAGACTCCTGCGGCATTCCCAATATGCCCGTAGTATTTCCTTCCGGCCTGGTCCTGGCTAACCTGCCATCCGAGACCATAGTAGGTTGGTTTCTTTCCAACCACCGCAGAGGTAAGAAATGGTCTGAGGACCCGTTCATCCGCAATCCGGTTGTCCAGGTAGGCCTGCCCGAGACGGCAGACATCCGACACGGTGGAGAGGTAACCCCCTCCTGCCAGCTTATATCGGTTATCCACAGATACGGCTTTGCGAAAAGTCTTTCCGAATTTGGTATAGAAAGAAGCCTGGTCCGGCCACGGTTTTCCGGGGATCTCCCTATGGGTCCGCGACATACCCAGTGGATCGAGTACGAGTTCCCGGGTCAGTTCATGAAAGGGCTTCCCGAAGGCCCGCTCCATGGCCAGGGAGAGCAGAACAAAATCAAAACTGTTATACAGGTATCCGTTCCCCGGTGAGAATTCCAGCGGATCATCTATAAAAACAGGGAGACTATCTGCTATGCTGTATGGCTGGTTCAATGCAAATTCTTTTCCGCGATAGGACCTTATCCCCGCCGTATGAGAGGCCAGTTGTCTCAGACTTACCAGGGGATGTTTTTGGGGGAATTCCGGGACGTATTCCCGCAGGTCAGTGTCCAAACTAAGGACCCCCAATTCAACCAGCCGGACGAGGGCAGTGGCCGTAATGGGCTTTGAAATACTGGCAATCCGGAACAGGGTTCTTTCGGGGACTACGGGTCGCAGATCCTTCAGATCCGAAAAACCGTACCCCTGGCAATACTGGGTTTTACCCTGGATATTCACCTGAATGGCCAGCCCGGGCACCTCCTTATGGGTAACCAACCCCTCTAAAAGACCTAAGGCTGAAGCTGCTTTTTTCACCTGTTACTCCTATATTGAGAATGACCGCGCTCAGACAGGTCCCTCCGTTTTTCTCCTGTGCGACAGGACTTATTCCATAAAGATCAACCTGCCCCTGAATGTTTCTTCTACATCTATCTCCGCAGGACGGTTATAACTCAAAACATCCCCATATCCGTTGATAAGTCCGGATATTGCATTGACCGGGTTCACAAGAATGTCATTGCTCCCACGATGTCTCACCACTACACTCCCCGCTGCCAGATCCCGGGCATCTATACGGGAATCTCCGGCTGCAATTACAACTGAAAACCTATCTGCACTCCCCTTAAGGTTAAAATAGGCAATCCCATTGACCACCACACTTAGGCGGTCTACATCCAGTACAAGTTCAAAGGAACCGTCCGTGGTCCCTGTTTCCTCATTGTTGAAGCTTTCAGAAATCAATTTAAGATCGGTGAAGGGAAGTATGCCATCGCTCCGAATAGGCCAGCCTGTGCTGCTGCGGACCTCTTCCAGGTCTGGGGTGGTTATATAAAAGGTGGTATTCCCGTAGGGTCTTAAATAATTACAGCTGTTTCCATCCCTTAATTCCAGGGTTCCCTCCACCACCTCAGCGGTAATATCAGATCTCAGGTTCTCCCCGGTTTCCAGGAATACTTCCTGGGTGTCGCCGTGTTTCAATACGATCTTAACGTTCTCAAAAACCGTGATCCTTGAGAAGGACGGCAGGGGGAGTACCTCTCCGACTACCTCTCCTGTTACCTGAAAACAATCAGGGCCGTTCTTGCCACATCCTGCCCCAAGGATGTTGAGGATCAAAACAAGTAAACCGAGGTGCTTTTTCATTGTACCTTTACATTAAAGTCGTATACCTACACCAAATTCCAGAGCCTCTGCTTTTGCTCCATGAGATTTAAGGCTAATGGCACCAAACCATTTATCTCCAAAATATCGCTTTATCCCAACCCGGTTGTAAACCCTTCCCTCAAAGTCAAAAGGATAATATACATAATAGCCGAGTTGTACCAGTACGGTAAGTTTATTGATGAACAACTCGTGTCCCAGCATGATACCAACCCGTTTATAATCCGAATCAGGATCCACCTCCTTTTCGGGAAAGGAATTGGACTGAAAACGGATGAGTTCTTTTAAAAAATTGGAGAAATATACCTCTGTCCCCACATGAACGGCACTCAAGGCAGACAGACGTTTGTCTGCATAAGCAGAGAAAATATAGAACGGGAACTGGCCGGATCCCACCACATCGCTCTCATTGAGACCGGAACGGAAGACCAGGTTCAGCCGGATCCCTTCAGTAACCTTTTCTTTAGGCCATTTCCGATACTCGTAATCCTTTTGAGGATCTTCACCCAGCTCATATATCAATCCCGCAGTTAAACCCAGGGTATTTGTAGAAGTATTTGGCGCCCTCACATTGGCATTGGAATAATGGACCAGGGTTATCCCTGCGTGGAACCCCAAACGCTCCCAAATGCGCTCCCGGTGAAACTGGAACATCAGGTAGGTGGAACTCATTAAATGGGTTCCGTAGGCATTGTTGCGAAAATTCTCTGTGCGGTCATAGGGATTCGTATTGTAGGCAATCCCCTGCCCTATCCGAAGCTGCAGGTTTCTTTTCCAGAAATAAAAATTATAGTGCAGGTAGAGTCCGAAATTATCGCCCAGGGTCTGGTTCCTCATATCCTGATAGATAAATGAGATTCCCTGGTCAGGATATCCATAGCGCTCCTCCCAGGCCTCCTCGCCGAAGGTCTTCCGGTTCAGACCGAGTATAAATCCTCCCGGGTGGGTACGGATCAGATGAGAGATATCCGGGTTGTGAAGGAGCACCGAACCGTAGAAAGGATTCAGATCGAGGTTACGCACAGGGGGAGCTTCCTGCCCCTGAAGGGGCATAAGCCAATAAAAGAAAATTAAGATTGCCGAAAATCCTCTGTACATGGCCCGCAAAGGTAGGATATTTGATAAAAGACCTTTAGCAGTTCCCAATTTCTCCTAGAAAACGGCCTCCGCAATGTTTCTTATATTGTCTGACTTTCCCATGGAATAGAAGTGAAGTACCGGTACTCCGGCGGCTTTCAATTCCCTGGATTGTTCGATGGCCCATTCTATCCCTACCTCCCTGACTGCCTTATTGTCCTTACAGGCCTCCACAGCCTCGATCAGGGGTTCGGGAAGGTCTGTTCGAAATACCTGGGGCAATAATTGGAGGTGTCTTTTCACGGCAATAGGCTTGATCCCTGGAATAATCGGAACAGCAATCCCCATTTCCCGGGCCTGTTTCACAAATTCAAAATACTTCTGGTTATCAAAAAACATCTGGGTTACTACGTATTCAGCGCCCAGATCAACTTTGTATTTCAGCCATTTTAAGTCAGTTTTCATTGAAGGTGCCTCCATGTGTTTCTCCGGATAGCCGGCCACCCCTATGCAGAAATCAGGGCATCTGTCCGTTTCCACGACTTCATGGAGATAGATTCCCTTATTTAGATCCGCGATTTGCCGGATCAGATCCGAGGCATAGGTGTGTCCACCCATAGTGGGAGTGAAGTACTTCTCCTCCTTCATGGCGTCCCCCCTTAAGGCCATTATATTGTCTATCCCTAGATACTGGCAGTCCACCAGAAGGTACTCGGTTTCTTCCCTTGTAAATCCGCCACATAATACATGTGGAATAGCATCTACATTATATTTGTGTGCAATAGCTGCACAGATTCCCAGTGTTCCGGGCCGCATCCGGGTGCGGCGCTTATCCAGCAGTCCATCCCTGTCAATATAAACATACTCTTCCCTGGAGGTGGTTACATCGATGAAGGGGGGCTTAAACTCCATCAGGGGGTCAATATTCCGGTAGAGTTCTTCTATATTCTTTCCCTTCACCGGTGGGATCACCTCAAAAGAAAACAATGTTTCATTTACCTTCTCAAGATGTTCAATTACTTTCATGTATCACTGCTGCTTCTATTGTTCCTAATCTCTTCAATCCTTAGATCCCAACCTTAGTGGATGGGACTGGCGTGATGGTATCTGGTTTTTGATCTCTCTTAGGGCTCTTCGGCAATATTGGGTCCCAGCCACTTCTCAGCCTCCAGAATTGAAATTCCCTTCCTATTTGCATAATCAACTACCTGGTCCTGCTTAATCCTGCCAAGCCCGAAGTACCTGGCCTCAGGATGTGCAAAATAATACCCGCTGACACTAGCCGACGGCCACATGGCCAGATTTTCGGTAAGGTTTACCCCTATCCGATCCTCCACCTGCAAAACATCCCAAATAGTTTGTTTCTCTAGATGGTCAGGGCAGGCAGGATACCCTGGAGCCGGGCGAATCCCTTTATAGGCTTCACGTATCAGCCCCTCATTATCCAGTGATTCTCCCGGGGCATACCCCCAGTAACGAACCCGAACCTCCCGGTGCAGATATTCGGCAAAGGCCTCCGCCAGCCGGTCGGCCAAGGCTTTGACCATGATACTTCCGTAATCGTCATGTTGCGATTCATAGGAAGTGACCAACTTTTCCACCCCTATACCCGCAGTTACGCAGAAACAACCTACATAATCCTCCACTCCGGATTCAGCAGGGGCAATGAAATCAGACAAGGCAATGTTCGGCACACCTTCCCGTTTGTGAGACTGCTGCCGGAGGGTCCTGAACCAGTAATCCTTCCCATCCTGAGTGGTTAGAATTATGTCATCTCCCTTAGTATTTGCGCGGAAAAGTCCAAATACTCCTTTGGCCACAACCGTTTTTTTACGGATGATTTCCCTTAACATTTTCTGGGCATCCTCATAGAGGTTTTGGGCCTGAGGACCTACCACGATATCTTCCAGTATCCCTGGAAATTTCCCATGCAGATCCCAAGCCCTGAAAAAGGGAGACCAGTCAATAAATGGCAGTAATTTTCTCAAGTCCAGAGCTCCTGTTTCCACTATTCCCAATTGCCTTGGGATCGTGATATCCTCCTTCTTCCAATGTAGGCGAAGCTTATTCTGCCTGGCAGCCTCCAGGTTCAGGTAGGCCTTTTTCCTCCCCCGCACCAGGAATTTTTCCCGGAAGGTCTCATAGTCGAGCTTCACTTCTTTGATATAGGCTTCCGACCGGTCCCATTGCAGAAGGTCCCCCACTACGGTAACGGCACGGCTGGCATCATTGACATGCACTACGGAAGCGCTG
>JARRLI010000029.1:0-8101 GCA_037387145.1 Robiginitalea sp.
TCTATTGGCCTTTCATCTCCGGAAGCCATTCTGGCTGAGTCCAGAGGGGAAGTCCTTAAACCGGAGACCATCAACTACCGTACCCACAAGCCCGAGCGGGACGGATTGTTCTGTGAGCGTATTTTCGGACCGGTTAAGGACTATGAATGTGCTTGCGGGAAATACAAACGAATCCGTTACCGCGGTATTGTTTGTGACCGCTGTGGAGTTGAGGTTACTGAAAAGAAGGTCCGCAGAGACCGGGTTGGGCATATCAACCTTGTAGTACCAGTGGCGCATATCTGGTACTTCCGTTCCCTTCCGAATAAGATCGGTTATCTGTTGGGACTTCCTTCCAAGAAGCTCGACATGATCATCTACTACGAGAGATATGTGGTCATACAGCCCGGGATCGCCAAAGGTCCGGACGGGGAGGAGATTCAGAAAATGGACTTCCTGACAGAGGAGGAATACCTGAATATCCTGGAAACGATTCCACCGGAAAATCAATACCTGGAGGATAGCGACCCCAACAAGTTTATTGCAAAAATGGGGGCTGAATGTCTGATCGACCTGCTCTCGCGCATCGATCTGAAGGAGCTTTCCTTCCAGTTGCGCCACAAGGCACATACCGAAACATCCAAACAACGGAAAACCGAGGCCCTCAAGCGTCTTCAAGTGGTTGAGGCCCTTCGTGAATCCCAGGATAACAGGGAAAACCGTCCCGAATGGATGATCATGAAAGTGATCCCGGTGATTCCACCGGAGCTGAGGCCGCTGGTGCCTCTGGACGGAGGCCGGTTTGCAACTTCAGACCTGAACGACCTTTACCGCAGGGTAATCATCAGGAACAACAGATTGAAGCGTTTGATGGAGATCAAGGCACCTGAGGTTATCCTTCGTAATGAGAAGCGGATGCTGCAGGAAGCCGTGGATTCGCTCTTCGACAATACGCGTAAATCTTCGGCTGTGAAAACAGAGTCCAACAGGCCTCTTAAATCCCTGTCGGACTCCCTCAAAGGAAAACAGGGCCGCTTCCGCCAGAACCTGCTCGGAAAGCGTGTGGATTATTCTGCCCGATCGGTGATCGTGGTGGGCCCCGAGATGAACTTGTACGAATGTGGTCTGCCCAAGGACATGGCCGCAGAACTCTACAAGCCTTTCGTAATACGGAAGCTTATAGAACGGGGAATTGTAAAAACAGTTAAGTCGGCCAAGAAGATCATCGACAAGAAAGAACCGGTGGTTTGGGATATCCTTGAAAACGTGCTGAAAGGGCATCCGGTATTACTTAACAGGGCTCCCACCCTGCACCGGCTTGGAATCCAGGCGTTTCAGCCAAAGCTTATAGAGGGTAAGGCGATCCGCCTTCACCCCCTGGTATGTACTGCCTTTAATGCGGATTTCGATGGTGACCAGATGGCTGTCCACCTGCCCCTGGGGCCAGAGGCTATTTTAGAGTCCCAGCTGCTTATGCTGGCCTCTCATAATATCCTGAACCCGGCGAATGGATCCCCTATTACCGTCCCTTCACAGGATATGGTATTAGGGCTCTACTACATGACAAAGGAGCGTAAGTCTGGAAAGGACTCCCCTGTAAAAGGTGCGGGATTGACTTTCTACAGCCCGGATGAGGTAGTGATTGCCTATAACGAAAACAGGGTTGCATTAAATGCCCCCATTAAGGTTCGGGTTAAGGACCTTAACGAGGAAGGTGAACTGGAAACCAAAATTCTAGAGACTACCGTTGGTCGCGTATTATTCAACTCAGTAGTTCCTGAAAAGGCGGGATATGTAAATTCTGTTTTGAATAAAAAGGCGCTGCGTGATATTATCGGAAGGATCCTCTCCCTGACGGACGTTCCCACGACAGCAGAATTCCTGGACAAGATCAAGACCATGGGCTACAATTTTGCTTTCAAGGGAGGTCTCTCTTTTAGTCTGGGTGATATTATCATACCCAAGGAGAAGGAGGAAATGATCGCTGACGCCAACGAGCAGGTAGATGGGATCATGATGAACTACAATATGGGGCTTATTACCAACAATGAGCGTTATAACCAGGTAATTGATGTCTGGACTTCTACCAATGCAATGTTGACGGAGATGGCCATGAAACGGATCCGCGAAGATCAGCAGGGATTCAACTCGGTTTATATGATGCTGGATTCCGGAGCAAGGGGTTCTAAGGAACAAATCCGCCAGCTGACCGGTATGCGGGGTCTGATGGCAAAACCCAAAAAGTCAACAGCAGGCGGGGGCGAGATTATTGAAAACCCGATCCTGTCAAACTTCAAGGAAGGATTATCCATCCTGGAGTACTTTATCTCGACACACGGTGCGCGGAAAGGACTTGCAGATACCGCTCTTAAAACAGCAGATGCCGGATATCTTACCAGGAGACTGGTGGATGTTTCACAGGATGTTATCATCAATTTGGAAGATTGTGAAACACTTAGGGGAATTGAGGTAGAGCCACTGCGCAAGAACGAAGAGATTGTAGAAACCCTCGGGGAACGTATCCTCGGACGTGTTTCCCTTCACGATGTGTACCACCCGATCACTGAAGAGTTATTACTTGAGGCCGGGCAGGAAATCATGGAGGCAGATATTCAGAAGATAGAGCAAACGCCCATTGAGAAGGTTGAAGTGCGTTCACCACTGACCTGCGAAGCTATAAAAGGTATTTGCGGAAAATGCTACGGACGAAACCTTGCTACCAATAAGATGGTGCAAAGAGGAGAAGCCGATGGTGTGGTTGCTGCACAATCGATCGGGGAACCTGGTACGCAGCTTACGCTCCGTACCTTCCACGTTGGAGGTATTGCCGGAAACATATCTGAGGAAAGCAGGCTGGAATCCAAATTTGACGGTATTGCCGAGATCGAAGATCTCAGAACGGTCAAAGGAGTGGATAATGAAGGAAAAGCAGCGATAATCGTTATTTCCCGAACTTCGGAAATCAAAGTTGTCGATTCCAAGACAGGCATAACCTTGAGCACTAACAACATTCCATACGGATCACAGCTGTTTGTCAAGAACGGCGGAAAAGTGAAGAGTGGAGATAAAATATGCCAATGGGATCCCTATAACGGGGTAATCGTTTCCGAATTCCCCGGTGAGATTGCATATGAGAATATTGAACAGGGAGTCACCTATCAGGTTGAGATTGATGAACAGACCGGTTTCCAGGAGAAAGTAATTTCCGAATCCCGGAATAAACGACTGATTCCTACCCTTCTTATCAAGGATAAAAAGGGTGAGGTGCTTCGTTCCTATAACCTGCCGGTTGGTTCACACCTGATGGTCGACAATGGAGAAAAGATCAAGGAAGGAAAGATCCTTGTTAAAATCCCCAGAAAGTCTGCCAAGGCAGGGGATATTACGGGAGGTTTGCCTCGGGTTACTGAATTGTTTGAGGCAAGGAACCCATCCAACCCTGCGGTTGTTACTGAGATTGATGGAGTTGTTTCCTTTGGAAAAATCAAACGTGGTAACAGGGAAATCATTATTGAATCCAAAACGGGTGATATTAAAAAGTACCTGGTAAAACTCAGCAACCAGATCCTCGTACAGGAAAATGACTATGTACGCGCCGGTATGCCACTGTCTGACGGTTCTATCACGCCTGAAGACATTCTCAGAATAAAGGGGCCATCGGCAGTGCAACAATACCTGGTAAACGAGGTTCAGGAAGTTTATCGTTTGCAGGGTGTGAAGATCAATGACAAACACTTCGAGGTGGTTGTCCGCCAGATGATGCGAAAAGTCAAGATACAGGATCCTGGGGATACAACCTTCCTGGAAGGCCAGCTTGTTCACAAGGATGATTTCATTCGGGAAAACGATGAGATCTTCGGCCAGAAGGTAGTGGAAGATGCCGGTGAATCGGAAAACCTGAAACCAGGGCAGATCGTTAGCCTGCGGGAGCTCAGGGATGAGAATTCGATCCTCAAACGCTCAGATAAAAGCCTGGTCAGTGCCCGGGATGCGGTAGCAGCTACGGCTACACCGGTATTACAGGGTATTACCCGAGCTTCCCTGCAGACCAAGTCGTTTATTTCGGCAGCCTCCTTCCAGGAGACTACCAAGGTGCTCAATGAGGCTGCAGTCAGCGGAAAGGTAGATTCGCTTGAAGGACTCAAGGAGAACGTGATCGTGGGTCACCGTATACCTGCTGGAACCGGAATGCGCGACTATGAGAATATCATCGTAGGATCCAAGGAGGAATACGAGGAGATCATGGCGCGTAAGGAAGAAATGAAGTTGTAACAAGAATTTGCTAATCACCCCTGACCTCTAGTCGGGGGTTTTTTATTTCTAATCTCATGGCTGAAAAGAAAAAGCAACCGCAAAATCCCAAACAGATAAATATTGAGCTGGATGAAAAGACGGCTGAGGGAACTTATTCTAATCTTGCCATAATTAACCATTCCGTTTCTGAATTCGTAGTGGATTTCATCAGTGTGATGCCGGGGCGTCCCAAGGGAAAGGTGAAAAGCCGTATCATCCTTACTCCTCAGCACGCCAAGAAATTCCTGAATGCACTGAGCGAAAACGTGCAGCGATTTGAGCAGGCCCACGGGCCGATCAAGGATTATGACCAGCCACAAATCCCACTCAATTTTGGGCCTTCGGGAGAAGCCTGATTATCTACTTAACTTATAAATATAGTCGAATTGCCCTGTATACCTGCCTGGGTTGAGCCCCCTTGTTTTAACCTGAGAAGGACTGCAATTCATGACCTCCTAAACCCGTTAGTTACGTTGTTCCCATGGATGTAGGATCTTGAAGTCTATGACAAGGCCCAGGACAATGCCCAGGGAATACATCAATAAATCCAAGGGGTCATAGGTTTCCCCAAGTATATGGTAATCAAGGTATTGAAGCACTTCCACAGTGACCCCTATACCCAGGGTTCCAAGTCCTGCCAGTACCCGGCTGGTTTTCACCGAAACGTATTTCCTAAGTGAGATTTGTCCAAGGAGATATACATTCATGGGTAATAGAATATCTATGAGGTAACCGGTCATAAAGTTTTTAAAAGGCCCGTTGTAATCCGGTCCAACCAGAAAATGGAGTATTCCTACAGCTAAGGATATCCCAACAATAAGGCCGATACTTTTTCGATTATTCAATGGGCAGCTATCATTACACGGTGCTCTGACAAGGGAGTAAGAAATCCTTTGAAGCCTGTTTATCAGATAATTAGAGATGTAAGGGGGTAATACCCCCCACCCCTTGTTTCAAGATACGAATTCCCCCTGCAAAACCCTGGCGTCATTCAAATTCAGAAGTAAAATGCAAGCGGACGCTTGGATATTTTTGCTGGGTAAGCTGCAAGGAAAAGGCAGAATCTGCCAGGAAAACGAGTTGACCTTGTTTGTCTCTGGCTAAAAACTTGTTTTTAACCCTCAGAAATTCCTGGTATTCTTCATTGTTAGGGTCTTCAGGAGCCACCCAACAGGCTTTATGGACAGGAAACGGATCATAGGTGCATTTTGCCCCATATTCGTGTTCCAGGCGGTACTGGATTACTTCGTATTGAAGGGCCCCGACTGTGCCGATAACCTTACGGCCATTCAATTCGAGGGTAAAGAGCTGGGCTACCCCTTCATCCATTAACTGATCGATCCCCTTTGCAAGTTGTTTGGCTTTCATCGGATCCGCATTGTTGATATACCTGAAATGTTCAGGAGAAAATGCCGGAATCCCTTTATAATGCAGGATTTCACCTTCGGTGAGAGTGTCGCCTATTTTGAAATTACCTGTATCGTGGAGCCCGACAATGTCCCCGGGAAATGACTTGTCAATCACCGCTTTTTTCTCTGCAAAAAATGCATTGGGGCTTGAGAATTTCAGTTGTTTCCCCAAACGTACGTGCAGGTAGGGCTTATTTCGCTCAAAAGTCCCGGATACGATCTTTACAAATGCCAGCCGGTCCCGGTGTTTTGGATCCATATTGGCGTGAATTTTAAACACAAAACCTGTCATTTCAGGCTCGTTTGATGCTACCAGGCGTTCCTCTGCCTTTTTTGGCCGTGGGGTGGGTGCGATGTCCACGAAGCAATTCAGCAGTTCCCGAACCCCAAAATTATTTAGGGCTGAGCCAAAAAACACAGGTTGTTGCACTCCGTCTAAATAGGCTTTCCTGTCAAAGGCCGGATAAACACCTTCCACCAGTTCCAGATGTTCCCTTAGGTCTTCAGCAGCTTGATTACCAATGAGTTTCTCCAGATCCGGATGACTCGGATCATCAAAGGAAATAGTCTCTTCTACGTGTTGTTTGCTGTCCCCTTTGAACAGATTGATGTTTTTCTCATAGATATTGTAAATGCCCTGGAAGTCATACCCCATCCCGATCGGAAAACTCAACGGGGTTACCGTAAGTTTCAACTTTTGCTCTACCTCGTCCAGCAGGTCAAAAGCATCTTTTCCTTCCCGGTCTAATTTGTTGATAAAGACGATCATAGGGATATTCCGCATCCGGCAGACCTCAACGAGTTTTTCAGTCTGCTCCTCTACCCCCTTGGCCACGTCGATCACCACTATCACGCTATCTACAGCCGTCAGCGTGCGGAATGTATCTTCGGCAAAATCCTTGTGACCCGGTGTGTCCAGGATATTAATTTTCTTATCCTTATAGTAAAAAGCCAGCACAGAAGTGGCTACAGAAATCCCTCGCTGTCGCTCAATTTCCATAAAATCACTGGTGGCTCCTTTTTTGATCTTGTTGCTTTTTACAGCCCCGGCTTCCTGAATGGCCCCACCAAATAGCAGTAGTTTTTCTGTCAGCGTGGTCTTCCCCGCATCCGGGTGCGAAATAATCCCGAAAGTTCTCCGTTTTTCGATCTCCTTTATAAAATTCACGCTGCAGAAATTTGGCGCAAAAATACCAAAAAAATTACCCAATGGCCCTATTGATACACAGGGATATTACCAAGTAAACGAACTCTTCTGGTAATAAACTATACGGTTTCTTATCGACGAATGACATGTTTAGTAGTTCACCTGTTTTTTGCATATTCTATTCAAAGGTCAAATTTATCGACCAACGGAAACAGCAGTCTTTATTTTCTGCTTTTTATCGACAATTGAAGGCCTTCAGGCGAATGTGGATAACTAAGATTTGTAATCCATTGGCTACAAGGATTATTCACGTTAAATTGCACTGTATTTTAACCTACTACGCTTCATGGATTTGCGTTTGTATAAACGACCATGTATGAAACAAAACTACCTGAATACCTCAAATCTGAACCTGCGGAAGTATATCCTAGGGATTTCATTCTTTATCGGCATCTTCGGTGCCATGGCAGGTGAACCTACTTCTGGTGCTTTTCCACCCGGATCCAATGTTGATACAGATCGTGATGGGATCGCTGATTCCGTCGATTTTGATGATGACAATGATGGGATCATAGATTCCGTAGAAGACCCTAACACCGATGGGGACGGAAACCCGGAGACCAACCCATTGGATACCGACAGTGACGGTATTCCTAACTATCTGGACCTCGATTCAGATAACGACGGGATCCTCGATAACTACGAGGCTCAGCAGACACATGCATTTATAGCTCCTTCCGGAATTGACTCTGATAGAAATGGGTTGGACGATGCCTATGAAGAGACCCCCGGAAGCTGCAACGGCCTTATCCCTGTGGACACAGATGGGGATACCGTTCCGGATTATCTGGATATCGACACGGATAATGATGGCCTGCTGGATATTCTGGAAGGCCAGACCTCTGCAAATTTTATACCCCTTTCAGGCATAGATCTCAATGGGAATGGGCTGGACGACGCCTACGATTCCAATGGGAATGAAACCTGTAACTATAATGGTCCAGAGGCACATTACCAGGGAGATGACAAGGTGTTGATTTGCCATCGCGAAAACAAGAATCCTGGAGGCAAACCCCGGTACCATCAGCTAAGTGTGGCACCTGCCGCTGTGCAGGCGCACCTTGATCATGGAGATACCCTGGGAGCCTGTACGGATGAAATTGTTCCATTTGTTGGAGGGCTGCAGCCTGTCAATTCTGATGACGACTGTGACCCTGATTTCAGAGACATCGATTCAGACAACGATGGAATTCTGGACAATGTTGAGGCCCAG
>JARRLI010000030.1:0-1564 GCA_037387145.1 Robiginitalea sp.
AATACCGAAAAAGGAAAGGCTATAGGCCTGAGTTACTTCAAGGAGCGGGGGTTCTCGGAGGAGATCATCCGGCATTTTGGCCTTGGGTACAATCCCGACCGCTGGGACGCTTTCACTTCAGCTGCCCTGGACAAGGGATATCAACTTGAATTCCTCGAGAAAACAGGGCTTACCATTGTAAAAAAGTCTGCCGGGGAGGGGGAGGCGGACAAAACTTTTGATCGATTCAAAGGGCGTGTCCTGTTTCCCATTCACTCCATAAGTGGCCGCGTTTTAGGTTTTGGGGGCCGTACCCTGAGTGCCGACAAGAAGCGGGCAAAATACCTGAACTCTCCGGAAAGCGAGATCTATCACAAGAGCAAGGTCCTCTATGGCATATACTTTGCCAAGCAGGCTATTGCCAGGGAGGATGTCTGCTACCTGGTAGAAGGGTATACAGATGTGATCCAGCTTTATCAGAAGGGTGTAGAAAATGTGGTGGCCTCCAGCGGAACGGCACTAACACCGGAGCAGATCCGCCTGGTCAGGCGCCTGACCGAGAATATCGTCGTTCTTTTCGATGGGGATGCTGCCGGACTAAGGGCTTCACTTCGCGGGGTTGACCTGATCCTGGAGGAAGGGATGAACGTACGGGTCTGCACCTTTCCGGAAGGGGAAGACCCAGACAGTTTTGCCAGAAAGCATTCCCAGGAAGGCATTCAGGCATACCTGAAAGAAAACGCACGGGATTTTATACAGTTCAAAACGGCCCTCCTTACCGAAGCTGCCGCAAATGACCCGATCCGAAAAGCGGAAACCGTCCGGGATATCGTCAGCAGCATTGCCAGGATCCCGGATCGAATAAAACGTGAGATTTATGTTCAGGAATGTGCATCCCTTATGGGGATCTCAGAAGGCGTATTGTTCAACACCCTCGCACAGATGGGCCGCAAGCAGGCCCGGGAAGCGGCCCGTAAGACCCCGCCCCCTGCCATGGAGGTCGTACCTGCAGGGCCTGAAGATTCACGGGTGGACCTTCAGTACGAGCTGGAACGAAAAATCATTGAAATGCTCCTTTTGTATGGAAAGGAGAGCCAGGAATTTGAAGACCTCGTCCTGAAGGAGAACAAAGAGGGGGAACTTGTGCTTGAGCCTGAATTGACAAAAGCCCGGGTATTTGAAAAGGTGTATCTGGATTTACAGGAAGATGAAATTGAACTCACTCACGGACACTTCAGAAAGATCTACTACACCTTAATGGAACGCCTAAATGCAGACGGCGAATTCAAAATACAGGAATTGATGAGTCAGCTGGACCAGGAACTGGTCCATGAAATTTCATCTATCCTGATGGAAGAGGAGAAATATCGGCTCCACCAATGGGAGCGGAAGGATATTTATCCTAAGGCAAAGGAGCAGAGCCTGTCGCAGCTGGTTAGCGAAACGATCCTGTCCCTGCGATGCTATCTTATAAAAAAGAGGATTGAGGCGCTTCAGAAGGAAACGGAAGGGGGCACAGTAGGAGACAATCAGGAAATACTGGATGAGATCATGAACTACCTTCAGCTGAATAAATTGCTGAATA
>JARRLI010000030.1:1596-4573 GCA_037387145.1 Robiginitalea sp.
TGCTGCAACAGGTCCACCATATTGTCCACGTTGAGTTTCTTCATCAACTGCGCCTTGTAGGTGCTGACTGTTTTTTCATTGAGGTTCAATCCCAGAGCTACTTCCTTGTTGCGTTTTCCATTGGCAAGCATTTTCAAAACCTCCATTTCACGGGTGGACAGTTTGCGGAAGAACCTGCGTGGTTTCTGGCTGCCTTCATCAAAAGCAAGGCGCTGGGCCAGTTCATTGGTGATAAAGATCCCTCCTGTACCTATTTTTTGAATGGCACTGCTGAGGTTCCCAATGTCCGCGTGTTTGCAAAGGTATCCATTGGCTCCGGCACGAATCGTACTCAGGGCATATACATCTTCTGATTGTCCGCTGTAGATCAGTACCTTAAGATCCGGATACTCCTTTTTAACTCTCCTGAGGGCAGCTATACCGTTGGATTCGGGAATATCTAATTCCAGGACTAGTACGTCAGGGATTTTCTGCTGGAGGGTTTCGAACAGGGAACTGGTGGTCGGAACATCCGAAATCACCTGAATATCTTCCTGTTGATCCAGTAAAGATTTTATGCCGAATCGCACAATAGGGTGATTGTCAGCAACGATTACTTTGATCATGTTTGGCTATTTTACAAGGTGCATTAAACACTTTATACCTGCACATAATCCGTATGGATTTTTTGTGTCTGGGTTCAAACAAAGTTGTTCAAAATATTCCTTGACCCCTGTAAAACCGGTTCTTTTTTCGAGATAATGCCCTGAATACGGGCTAAGATGTTATTTTCAGGCCTTGCGGGATTTCGCATACCGGGATAGGAAGCATTTTATGTCGATTAACGGCATGCAGTTTTTGGTAAATTATATAAACTTCCTGCTCCCTTCCGGAGAATTCTGCCGGGGTTTTTCCAAGGGCATCCATCTTCATAGCCCACTCGAGTTCCGGGTAAGAAGCACCAATCTGGTCTTCATCCGTTCGGTCATCCCCCCAGAGTCCATCAGTGGGCGGCGCATCCATGATGTCATCACCCACACCTAAATAGGCTGCCAGTTGGTAAACCTCTGTTTTGAGAAGATCGGCAATAGGACTCAAATCCACTCCTCCATCTCCGTACTTGGTGAAGAATCCCACCCCAAAATCCTCTACCTTATTTCCGGTTCCCGCTACGAGAAGTTTATCAATTGCGGCAAAATAATACAGGGAGGTCATCCGGATCCGGGCCCTGGTATTGGCCAGGGACATCAGACGCATGTCTTCATGGTCGACGGGGGGAAGTGCCTCTATCAGGGTATCGAAAACCGGTGTGAGGTCTATCCATTCTGACCGTACATTGGGATAGTTCTCTTTAAGCCAGAAAATGTGATTGGCAGCACGGGTTATCTGGTTCTTGGATTGATGGATGGGCATTTCAAGACACAGGACTTCCAATCCTGTACGGGCGCATAGGGTTGAGGTTACCGCAGAATCGATCCCTCCGGAAACGCCAACAACAAATCCTTTCATTCCGGCCCTGTTGGCGTAGTCCCGTAACCAGTCCACAATATGGTCTGTGATTTTCTCTGTTTGCATGCATCTTAGGATTGAATTGGAAAAAGGGTAACTTTGTCCTGTAAAAATAGCACCTGCGCCCTAAAAAAGAAAGCTTTGAAAGGATTTGTCGGTCTGGTACTCCGGAGTTTTGCCATCATCATCTTACTGATATTGACATACCAGTGCGGGGATCCACAACCCAAGGTGTCTGAAGAGGTACTGGAAATTCCGGTGACCCTGCAGGTAGATCGGTTCGATCTTGAATTTGACCGGACACGGCCGGAGGAACTTTCGCAGTTGCAGAAAAAATATTCTTTTCTCTTTCCCGATGAGGTCCCGGACAGCATCTGGGCAGTAAAATTGTCAGATACACTGCAACAGCATATTCGACGGGAAGTCCAAAAGGCCTTTCCTGACTTCGGTCCCTATCAGACAGCTCTTGAATTGCTCTTCAAGCACATCCGGTATTATTTTCCTGATGCCTCAGTTCCCAGGGTAATAACCCTTACTACTAATGTGGATTACCAGAATCGGATCATCCTGACCGACACCCTCCTGTTAATGGGGCTGGATAATTATCTGGGCCCGGACCATGAATTTTGCTCAAATGGTCTATTACGGGAAAATCCTATATATGAAGGATCGCTTACAACCCCTGACCCCGGATGCTGTTAAAATAGGTTATTCCGATGCTCAATTGGAGTGGGCACGGCAGAACGAGGGACAGGTCTGGAGGTATTTCATAGAACGCGAACTGCTGTACAATACAGATAATAAACTGGGTCCGCGCTTTCTCGATCCTGCTCCCTTCAGTAAATTCCGCCTTCAGCTGGACAGTGAATCCCCGGGAAGGATCGGGCGTTATATAGGTTGGCAGATAGTACGGTCCTTTATGGACAACAATGATGTGGGGCTTACAGAATTATTAATCGTTCCGGAGCAGGAAGTATTCCAAAGATCAAACTATAAACCACCGAAATAAATGGCAGTAAATCATACATCTGAAATCACCTTGAAGGTAACCCTTGATGAAAACCGCATTCCGGAACAACTGGTCTGGTCTGCTGAGGACGGGGGCGTTGAAAATGAAGAGGCAAAAGCAATGTTGTTATCTGTGTGGGACCATAAGAAAAAGGAATCACTTAAAATAGACCTGTGGACCAAGGATATGCCCCTGGAGGAGATGAAAATATTCTTCCACCAGACCCTTGTAGCCATGTCTGATACATTTATGAAAGCCACCCAGGACGAGAAGATGACGGCTACCATGAAGGATTTTTGTCAGTATTTTGCAGAAAAGATGGAGCTTGAGGGGATGCAGTCCTGACCTGAGTTTGTTTTTCATCCCAAGCCCAATTCCAGGGGCTGGATCAAACCTTAAGAAAAGTATGAAGATAAATGGATTTGAAATCCCCAGCCTTGGGAAGGCCTCCCATCAATCCCCGTTGCCCTTGAGCAGCGT
>JARRLI010000030.1:4611-12674 GCA_037387145.1 Robiginitalea sp.
AAGAACTTTTTTTAAACCTGGTCAGACTACTGCCGCCATAGTAACCTGCGGGGGGTTGTGCCCAGGGATCAACAATGTGATCAGGAGCCTCGTAATGGGATTGCATTATTTCTATGGGGCAAAGAAAATCATCGGCATTCCCTATGGGTATCAGGGACTGGCACCGGACAACCCACACCCATACCAGGAGCTCACTCCGTCATATGTTCGGGACATACACCAGTTCGGCGGAACCATCCTGGGCTCATCAAGAGGAGGACATGAGGTAGGGACTATGGTAGATACACTCGTCTCCCTTGGCGTTGATATTCTATTTGCTATAGGTGGGGATGGCACCCTGAAGGGGGTCGAGGCTATCGGAAAGGAAATTGAGAAACGGGGCCTGCAAATCTCCGCAGTAGGCATTCCTAAGACAATCGACAACGACATTGACCTGATCGACAAATCCTTCGGTTTTGAAACGGCGTATAGTGTCGCTTCCAATATTATCCGGGATGCACATAATGAAGCCCGCGGGGCTCACAATGGTATTGCTATTGTAAAACTCATGGGCCGGGATAGCGGATTCATTGCGGCATCTGCCTCCATGTCTATGCCGGAAGTTAACTTCCTGCTGATCCCTGAGCTCTCATTCGGCCTGGAAGGACAAAATGGGTTCCTGCATTTCCTGGAAGAGCGGCTGAAATCCAAACAGCATGCAGTCATTGTAGTGGCTGAGGGAGCCGGACAACATTTATTCGATAAGGAATCGGTGGTCAGGGACGCCTCTGGAAATATAAAACACCAGGATATCGGGGTTTTCCTCAAAGAACGCATAAGTCAGTATTTCGTGGAGCGCAAAACCGAGGTCACCATTAAGTATATCGACCCCAGTTATATCATTCGGTCCGCTCCGGCAAATGCCAGTGACAGTATTTTCTGCAATCGACTGGCATATCAGGCAGTTCACGGTGCGATGTCCGGGAAGACCCGCTTTGTTGTTGGCCTGATGAATAACCAACTGGTCTATCTGCCCATCTCAGCCGTGGTACAAAAGCGTAAAAAGATTAGCCTTGAGGGGGAATTCTGGTTTGCCGCCTTACAAAGCACAGGGCAACCCTTTACCATGACTTAGGCATTGTAGAGTTCTTCATAATACTGCGTTGCCATCCTTTCACTGGAAAAGGTAGGAATAATGGCCTCTTGTGCTTGATAGATCATCTCCGTCCATCGATCAGGGTCTTCGTAATAGAGGGGGATAACTTCTTCTTCCAGCATTTTGTACAGGTGTTGACAATCCAGTTCGTCCTGGAATGGGATAGGCTGGGTAGCATCTGCTTCGGGGAGCACAAAGGCGTTTTCACCATGTTTCCCAAATTCAGGAATCCACCCGTCGTTGACCGTCAGGTTGAGCGAACCATTCATGGCTGCAGTCATTCCACTTGTGCCAGATGCTTCCCGCGTTATGCGCGGGGTATTCAGCCATATATCCGATCCGCATTTGAGCAATCGGGAAAGCGCCATCTCATAACCTGTCAATACCGCAATATTCGGATGCTCCCTGCTGACCGATACCAGGCGGTTGAAGGTATTGATAGCATGGTAATCCCTGGGGTAAGGTTTTCCTGCCCAGATGATTTGAACGGGCCTGTCGGAATTCCGGATCAGGGTTTTAAACCTGGGAAAGTCGTGGAGCAGCAAGTCGGCGCGCTTGTAACTGGCAAAGCGGCGTGCCCAGACTATGGTAAGGGCTGAGGGATCAAAAAGTTTTCCCGTCTGGTCCAGCACCTGTTCGAAAAGCTCTTTTTTCAATTCGGTTTTCCGTTTGCGCAGGGCACGGGTATTTCGCTTGTTAAATGCTTTTCCGAGGGCAGCATCCGTCCAGAATCCGGGATGCTGGGCATTGGTGATGTGGGAGATCTTTTTGTCCAGTCCACGGGACCGCCACATGTCTCTTGCTACCTCTCCATGTAACCTGGATACGGCATTGGCTTTTTTTGAAAGCCGCAGAGCAGCTACCGTATAGTTGAGGCTTTCCCCTTCAAGTTCTTTTTGCAACTCAGGACCGCTTAAATTACGCCCAAAAAACCCTCGGTTGTTCAGGTGGTAGCCATTGCGCACCACGTTCCCACCCTGTTCAGGGGTATGGGTGGTGAACACCATGCCTGAAGGGCCCACCCCGTGATCCTTCAAATAATAAAAGGCCGGGAGGGCATGTCCCTCATTCAGGTGAAAGATATCTGCTCCTCCAAGTGCCTGCACGATTTTGGCCCCGCCTACCCCCAGTACAATGTTCTGGGAAATCCGCGTTTCCTCGTTGGCGTCGTAAAGCTGGTCAGTGATCGTCCGGGAAAGATAATCGTTGTCAGGAAGATCCGTACTCAGCAGGTATATGGGAACCGTTGAGAAAATCCCGGACTTGAGTACATAGGCCCGGACCCGCACATTGGGATTATCGTTGATGGTCACACTCACTTCAATCCCCGTATCTTCCAGAAAATTGTACCGTTTCTCTATGCGCTGTACCTGCATGGTTTGATCCTCAGCTCTTCCCTGGTCATAGTATCCGTACTTCCAAAGTATCCCGATACCGATCATGTTTTGTTTCAGGTCATACGCAGACCGCATATGGGAGCCTGCCAGAAAACCTAGCCCGCCAGAATAGATTTTCAATCCCTGAGCGATCCCAAACTCCATGCTGAAATAAGCGACGCGCTTATTAAACTTTTTGGCGGGCTTATAGGGATGATACCAGGTAGCATACTTAGATGGTGCTTGCATACGAATCTGCCTTTGAAAAATGCGGGCTGAAAATACACATTAATTGTATTCCCTCCTCACTATGCTGTTTCAAAGTTCACATTACCCGATAAAATGAAAAATGTAAGGAAGCTTCAGAAGGACTGTATCGGTATGATACCCCGAGAAACTTAGAGGTCTGCCCAATTAATTCGTCAGTGCTCGATGGCCAGCAGGGGGGTTTTGGACTGCAGGGTCAGGATACGGGTTAGCTTCCCCTCAGAAGGGGTCCCTTTCTTTACATGACGTCTTGGTAAAATGGCAATCATATCGATATCATGGGTTTCCACATAATTGAAAATACCTGCTACCATATCCTCACTTGGAATGTAGGTGTGGTGCGAATAAAATGACTCAAGGTAATACTCCAGCAGGCGTTCATTTCGCTCTTCTTCCTCAGAGTAGCCGTAGGTGCCGGGTTTATTTTCAATAGTCAGCACTGTAACGCTTGCATTGAAGCTGCGGGCCACGTCCAGAAGGGCATACAGATCGCTGGGATCGTCGATCTCGTTCTGGCCCAGCACAAGTGCAATTCTGGAGAGCCTGAATTCCTCCGTGGTGCCATCGGGAATGACCAGTACAGGACATTCGGAAGAAAGCACCATCTGAGATGTTTTTGTGGAAGCTTCCACGTCCCCGGAGCCTGAGGTGCCCATGATAACCATATCGGCCTTTTCAGTTTTGCTGATTTTTAGAAGTCCTTCCACAGAACCAGGTGTAAGGAATAACCAGGACAGATTGGCTTTGAATGCCCTGCTCAGTCCTTTCTTGATTTCTTCGAAGGTATTTTCGAATGTTTCTTCAGATACCTTTTCGGCTATGAAACAAATGCGGAGGTGGACTCCGGGGCGATGGCTTGCAAAATTAATGGCATACCGAAGCCCTTGTTTGGAAGATTCAGAAAAATCGTAGGGAACTAGGATGGTTTTAATCTTGTTCATGATAAAGTATATAAAGGGTAAATCTAATACCCTTTTGGAAAAAAGGATATGACAATCCTCATTATTTTATCAGAATTCCAGAACACTCAATTGGACATGGGAACTTCCAGCAGCAATAGCCTGCAGTTTTCCTTAAAATCAAAATCGATCTGCCGGGTTTCCCAAACCCCTAAGGCATCCCTTCGGCCCAAACGTTCTCCTTCCACATGTGCACTCCCATCCAGGACAAAGCAATACAGGCCATTCCCGGGTTCCCGTATGGAGTAGGAAGATGCGGTCCCTGCCTTGAAATCACCGAGGTGAAACCAGGCATCCTGATGTATCCAAAGCCCATTATGTTTTTGCTCAGGTCCCAGAATCGGGTGCCACCCCTCCTTGAGATCAGCCGGATCCAGTGTGATCTGGTCGTAACGGGGAGGCACGTTGGCCTTATTGGGAAGGATCCAAATTTGCAGGAAAGCCACTTCCTGATCCTTGTTCTTATTATACTCGCTGTGCCGTACGCCTGTTCCTGCGCTCATTACCTGTACATCTCCCTGCCGGATCACAGCGGTATTGCCCATGCTGTCCTTATGCTCCAGGTCTCCTTTAAGGGGGATCGATATGATTTCCATATTCTGATGCGGGTGAGTGCCAAACCCCATACCCGGTGCAACGCGATCATCGTTCAATACGCGGAGGGTACCGAATTGCATCCGATCGGGATCATAGTAATTCCCAAAACTGAAACTGTGGTGACTTTCCAGCCAGCCATGATCGGCATGGCCCCTGCTTTCAGCAGTATGGAGGACTTTTTTCATACTCAAGATGTTTTGTGGCAAATCCAGGCTAATATACGGCTCATGATAGCATAGTTATTATAAGAAAAGGTTAAACGGTTTTACAGTTGGGCTTCCCGGTATTTTTGTGTTTCGTATAAGTGATGCTGGTCCTCATGGGGTAGCCCCCAACTGCCTGGGGAGCATATTGGGATCCCATACGATAACAAACAAAGCCCCAGAAAAAAAGTAAATTATGCCTTCGAAACTAGGAGCGCATTTTAACAATGTAAGCATTATAGCATTTTTGCTACTATTTAAGCACATGGCATCTATGAATGCACATATTGAAGGCACCCTGATTATGGTCTGGAATGCTGAAAGCGGCTGGAAGCACGCCCTTATGGATAGCTTGCATAAATGGATCAGCCCGCAAACCTATTCCTGCAGTTTATGTCAGCTGACCTATGGGTTGGCAGGACCAAGGGCCGCATGGAAAGAATTTCTTGAATCCCTGAACCGGCCGGTTATTTTCTACCACAGGGACGAGTTTTCCGCATCGGGAATAAATGGTGATTTCCCCGGCGAATATCCATTTGTTCTGGAGCTCCAGGATGCGAAGTGGGAGGTACTGCTGGGTCCCGGAGATCTCGGTCAGATGGATGGGCTGGATGCACTCCTGAAGAGTTTGGGTGAGAAGTTACTCCCTGATGGGGGCATTGACTAAACGACTCCCTGGAACGATGGATTTTTGCAGGTGAATCATATACATTTAATTGGGGGGTGGTGGGAACCCCCTTGTTTTGAGCGCGGGTTAAACTGTCATTTCCTTCGGGCAGATTTATTCCGGGATTTGGCAAAATCCTTGTTGATCCCGTCTATATAATTCAACAAATCCTCCTTCCCGATTCCTTTGGAAGAAGATGTCACGAAGTGCGGGGGCGTTTCTTCCCATCCTGCGGCCTGCATTCCCTCCAAATAGCCTTCCACAGCATCCTTAAGGGCTCCGGGTTTGAGTTTGTCGGATTTAGTGAAAACAATAGAGAAGGGAATGCCCTTACCCGTAAGCCATTCCATGAATTTAAGGTCAATAGGCTGGGGTGCAAGCCGTATATCTATAAGGACAAAGGCACTTATCAGCTGTTTTCTTTCACCAAAGTAGCGGCCTATGAGTCTTTGAAAACGCGCTTTTTCTTTTTTGGAAGCCCGTGCATACCCATATCCCGGTAAATCAACCAGGTACCAGTCCTGATTTATCACAAAATGATTGATAAGCTGTGTTTTACCAGGTCTCCCTGAAGTTTTTGCCAGGCTTTTACGATCGGTCAGCATATTGATCAGGGACGACTTTCCCACATTGGAACGGCCGATAAAGGCATATTCTGGAAGAGGCTCTCCAGGACATCGACTTACATCGGTATTACTGCAGATAAAAGCTGCTGAGGTAATCTTCATGCCGGGCTTGTTTTTTGGTGTATTCGGTTGGCTGTGGAAAACGTCAGTAACCTGCCTAAAATTTTCGCTTCTTTAGCCAGTCTTCCAGGATGTGGTTGAATTCATTCGGATGCTCCATCATCGGAGCATGCCCGCATTCGGAGATCCAGAAAAGGTCTGAATCCGGAAGCAACTGATGAAATTCTTCCGCTACATTGGGAGGGGTAACCGTATCGTTCTCTCCCCAGATAATGCAGGTAGGCGTATTCATATTGGGGAGATCCTTGGACATATTATGCCTGATTGCACTTTTTGCTATGGAAAGGGTTTTTACGAGTTTCATGCGATCGTTTACCGTGGCATAAACCTCATCCACGATTTCCTTTGTGGCTACTTTTGGATCGTAGAAAACATCCTCGGCTTTTTTCTTGATAAACTCGTAGTCTCCCCGTTTTGGGTATCCATCACCCATGGCGCTTTCATACAAGCCAGAACTTCCGGTAATTACAAGAGCCCTGACCATTTCCGGATACAGTTTGGTATGCAGCAGTCCGATGTGGCCTCCCAGTGAATTCCCCAGGAGTATAACGTCCTTCAGCCCCTTGTATTCAATAAATTCCTCCAGGTATTTGGCGAAATTCTTCACGTTGGTTTTCAACAGAGGCATTTCGTAGATTGGGAGCTCCGGTACCATTACCTTATATCCTTTTTGAGGAAAATAACTTGTTACCCCTTGAAAATTACTCAACCCTCCCATCAAGCCGTGCAGTATGATCATGGGAGTACCTTCTCCAATTTCGATATATCGGTAAATCCCGTCAGTTACGATTTGGTCTTCCATGCTGCCTTCTGCTGCTTTCAGTTGGCAAATATAGGCAATTCCGACAATAGCAATTCGGACAATACCCCGGGATGCAATACAAAAGACAGAATAATTCAAGGTAGTTTGAGAGGATATCCCCACTTTTGTAATTACTTTTTTTAAGGGCTTTGTATCGCTCTGAACCGTCAAAGCAGGTTAATTTTATCAACAAAGTGGTAATTTGTGGTAAAATGTGGTAATAATTTCTATATATTTGAGTTTATAAATAGAAATCAACCAGCTTTTTGTGACCTCTTTTATCGGGACATACGAATGCAAAGCCGATGCGAAGGGCCGTATTATGGTGCCCGTGGCTCTGAAAAACCAAATGGTTCCTTTCCTGAATCAGGGCTTTGTCATCAAGCGATCAGTATTCCAGCCATGCCTGGAACTATACCCAATTTCCGAGTGGAATGAGTTGATGCAAAAGATCAACCGCAAAAACAGGTTCAAGAAAAAGAACAATGATTTTATCCGCCGGTTTACGGCCGGAGTAAAACTCATTGAGATAGATGCCACCGGAAGGTTGCTGATCCCAAAAAACCTCATCAGTGTGGCCGGCATCAGCAAAGAGGTAGTCCTGAGTTCTGCAATTAACATAATTGAGATTTGGGACAAACGCGCATATGAAGATGTTCTGGAGGAAACAGCTGCAGATTTTGCCGACCTGGCCGAAGAGGTGATGGGGGATGACGGAGATGAAGTATCATAACCCCGTCCTGTTATCCGAGTCCGTGGACGGACTTGCTATTCAGACGGATGGAATTTATGTTGATGTCACCTTTGGAGGTGGGGGGCACAGTAGGGAGATTTTGAAAAGACTCGGGCCGCATGGAAGGCTGGTCGCCTTTGACCAGGACGAAGATGCCCTTGGGAACGCACCTGAAGATGAGCGCTTTCAGTTGATCAGTGCCAACTTCAGGTTTATAAAGCAGTATTTAAAGTTCTATGGCATATTGAAAGTTGATGGAATCCTGGGAGATTTTGGGGTGTCCTCTCACCAGTTTGATCAGGCTGACCGTGGTTTTTCAACACGCCTGGATGCGGAGCTGGATATGAGGATGAGCAAAAAAGGATCCTTATCTGCGAGGGAGGTGGTTAACACCTATCCCTTTGAACGGCTCAGGGAGCTGTTTTTCAGGTATGGTGAATTAAAACGGGCAAGGGCTATGGCCGCAGCCGTTACGGAAGCTAGGGAGGAGAAACCCATCGAGACTACCAGGCAGCTCAACCAGGTCCTGAAAAACAGCTCCCTGAGCCGTTCAAAGGGATAGGTGTTAACCACCTCCC
>JARRLI010000031.1:0-1037 GCA_037387145.1 Robiginitalea sp.
TAGAATTGAATATCTTTAAGAAAAACAACCTATTATGTTACAAAGCAAATTCTGGCAGGCATTCTTTGCCCTGGCCCCGTTGATTTCGTTTGTCCTGATCTTTATGGGGTATGCCGTATTCATTTACAGTATCCTCAGTGAACTACCTCAGGGTGGTGAACCGGAACCTAGCGCTATTTTCGGAGGACTTGGCTTTTTTATGATCATTGTGTTTACTGTGGTGTTGATCTCCCTGGCCAGTCTGGTATTCTACATCGTTCACGCGGCCAATAATCCCAACCTTCGCGAAAACAACCTGTTATTGATCTGGATACTCTTGTTTATTTTCGCCTCGGGTATCGGGCAGCTGATCTACTGGATCATCGAAATTCTCAATAAACAAGAAGCCCCTGCATCAGGAAATTCCTAAGCATGGGATCTCGCAGGGAATTTCTACAACAATCTATCCTGGCCGGGGCGGCCCTGGGTATACCCGGCTTTGAAGTGCTTGGATTCAGCAACCCTACAAACAACATATTTGACATGCCAAAAATTTCCCTGGCACAATGGTCGCTGAACCGGTCTTTTAAGAAAGGGGACCTGAAGGCGGAAAATTTTCCTGTCATAGCCAAAGCCACGTTTGGGATTGGGGCTGTGGAATACGTCAATGAATTTTATGAAAGTGAGCTGGACAATGGAGTCTTCTGGCAACAACTCAGACAGCGGGCCGACTCTGAAGGGGTCCAGAGCTTGCTGATCATGGTGGATGAAGCGGGTGATTTAGGTGCCAGGAACAAAAAAGCAAGGCAACGGGCTATCGGCCGCCACCGCAAATGGATGGAAGCTTCAAAGCTTCTGGGATGCCATTCCATCCGCGTAAATGCCTTTGGAAAAGGAAGTCGGGAGGAGCTGAAGTCGAACCTGGTCGATGGGCTGGGCCGCCTGGCCGAAGAAGGAGCAGGGCTCGGAATGCAAGTCCTGATCGAAAACCACGGCCTTCACACTTCGGATGCTGCATTTATTGTAGATATAATCCGGCAGATAGACAGCCCTAATTT
>JARRLI010000031.1:1138-9178 GCA_037387145.1 Robiginitalea sp.
CCCTACGCCCGTGGGGTAAGTGCCAAGTCCTATGATTTCGATGCCTCGGGGAATGAAACCCGGCTTCCGTATAAGGACCTGCTAAAACTGGTCAGGCACTCCGGGTTTGAAGGATTCATAGGCATAGAATATGAGGGGGACCGTCTGTCTGAAGTTGAAGGGGTATGGGCTACTAAGGGCCTTATTGAAAAAACCTGGAAGGAATTGAACTAGTGCCCATTTGGTTTGTCTCTCCACTACAGGTGCGCTTTGGACCTGGAGCGGTGTCTTTCACAACTCACTCCTTGGATCCTACAATTGAGTATCTCCAGATTGCTCCTGCCAAAAAGAAGTCACAATTTTGGCATGAATCATAATAAACCACAATCCATGAAATCAATTCTTTATTTCCTGTTTGCACTGACCACCCTGGGATGGGGGCAAGCTCCCGAGGAGTCCGGAGTCACCATAACTGTAACCCTGGAAAATATCCTGAACGATCAGGGCGATATTCTGGCGGCCCTTCATACGGAAGGTACTTTTATGAAAGGTATGGGCATTGATAATTTTAAATCAGGGGCTAAAAAGGGAGAAATGACTTTTACATTCAAAAATGTGGTGCCTGGCACCTATGCCATCTCCGTCCTTCACGATATGAACAGCAATCAGCGTATGGATTATCAGCCGGGAGGAATGCCCGAAGAACCTTATGGCATGAGTGGCAACGACATGAGTATGGGACCCCCGACTTTTGATTCGGTACGATTTGATGTGGGGGATTCGGATTTGGATCTCAGGATCCGGTTCTGATCCAAAAAACAAAGCCTCCTTTTCATCTGACATTGTTTAGATCCAGCTAGTCTTCATCAGCCAGTAGAAAGTCTTAAATTTTGGACTTCAATACTAATTAGCGCTTACGATTTGTTCTGGCAACTCCCTGTTAAAGGCATCAATCCTTATTACCATGACAAGAATTGTGGCAAAACCCTAAATTTCATGTATCATTAGGTTGCAACAGTCAAAATACCAAGAAAAAGGAACACACATAATCCAATAAAAGAAATATAGAACTGCTGGTATAACCCTCCTACCATACCCTCTTTCCTTAGGGAAACTTCTTTATAGAGAGGAAGGTAATTGAATATTTTGCCTTTTATATAGAACCCGCCGTTAAACAAACTGACTTGTTCTCCTTTGGATCGAAGGTATTTGATAATGGAAAGGGATATGTACAAGTTATACCATAGAAAAACGAGGGATATCAAACCGAATATGAGAGAAGGATTCACATCTAGGAACTATTCACTGAAATTAATGAAAAGAATCAGTATTCTGATTAAAAAGTCATCATTTTTACATTCTTTACGCCATAAATTGAGGACAATTTTCATTGATCTGAAATTACAGATCGATGCATTCCAAAAAGGCGTGATTTCACCATTTTTGGCAGGTTAAAGGTTTAAGCGACATTTCTCCAATCCTTCTGTTTAATAAGGTGTCTAAATATCAGGGTCGTTTTCAATAGGTTTTATCGATACATTTTATACATTTATCCATAGGAAAAATAACCTGATGACCATTACCCAACTCCAATATGTGCTGGCCGTTGCCGAGTATCGAAATTTTACCCTGGCTGCCGAGAAATGTTACGTTACACAGCCCACCCTTAGTATGCAGGTACAAAAACTGGAGGATGAATTGGATATCCAGATTTTTGACAGGGGGAAAAAACCTATCTCTATTACCGATGCGGGGCAGAAAATCGTGGAACAGGCCCGCAATATTGTAAATGAGGCAGCCCGGATCCACGACATTGTAGATCAGGAAAAAGGGTTTATCGGGGGATCAGATACCCTGGGTATGATACCCACCGTCATGCCCACCCTGCTCCCCATGTTCCTTAAAACATTTATTGAACGTTATCCCAGGGTACAGTTGATAATCAAGGAACAAAACACAGAAAATATTATTAAAAACCTCAAGGAGGGACATCTGGATGGAGGGATCGCAGCCACGCCCCTTGCAAAGGATTTTCTGGTCGAACGCCCGCTTTATTACGAGCCCTTTGTAGCCTACATCCCGCAGGGTCACAGGCTGGACCCGCGTCAGCCCCTTCGGCCTGAGGATCTGGATTTAAGTGATATCCTGTTATTGCAGGATGGCCACTGCTTTCGGGATGGGGTTATTAATCTGTGTAAGGCCTCCCGGCAGGGAGAAGAAGAACGTTTCCAACTGGACAGCGGAAGTTTTGAGACCCTGCTGAACCTTGCAGATGAAAACATGGGGATGACCCTGCTGCCCTATCTGCATACCATTGGCCTGGATGAAAAACGGCAGAAGCAGCTAAAATTTTTCCAGGAACCATCGCCTGCACGTGAAGTCAGCCTGCTTTATCATAAAAAGAAGTTAAAACACCAGATCACCGAAGCCCTGAGAGAAGTGATCACGGGAGTGGTACGCGGGGCCATTGCATTCCAGGATGTCAAGATCATAAGTCCAACACCGGCACGGTAAGCTAGGGAAGTCTCAAATTACCAAAAAAGAACCCCGCCAGGGCGGGGATTGTTCTAAGCCGGAAGGTAAATAAGGCTTTGCTGCAATTCTGGTTTGTCGGTCACAAATTGAAGCAGCCATTCTTTGAGTTCTTCAAGTTCGTTGGGCAGGAGTTGATCAACTGCCTTTTTCAATTCCCGGCAAAACAGACGGGCATCGAAACTGACTTTTTGGAGCACCGTTTTGGTATACTCCAGCATTCCTCGTGCCATAGATGAGTTTGTTTTTAGTTAGATTGTCCCTATAAAATTAATTCAAAATAGTTGGATTTTATTGCCTAAGTTCCGTTAAATTTTTAATAATTGCATATTAAATCGACCAATTGATTTAAAGATCTTGCTAACAACCAACTGTTTACGTCGTTTCACAACTTGGGTGCTATTGCTGGCTGTCCTTTTATTTGCTGGCTGTTCTTCACAACGCAAGGTGGAAAAATTCCTGAACAATCAATTGCAGTTCGTGTCTGAAGGGGAACAATTCACCGGTGTGCTTATGGTAGATATCTCCAGGGAGGATACATTGTTTGCATTGAATAAGAATCGCTATTTCACACCTGCCAGCAATATAAAGGTGTTTACACTGTACGCGGCTCTCAAAGAATTACCGGACCGGGTTCCGGCCCTTAAATATATGATCAGGTCGGATACCCTGCACGTTTTGGGTACCGGGGACCCATCTGCGCTCCACCCTACCCTGGGTGATAGCACGGCTCTGGAATTCCTGAGGGAATTCGAACATATAGTTTACTACCCAGGTACACTGGCAGAACCAGCCTGGGGCACCGGTTGGGCATGGGATGATTTTGACCGGTATTACATGGCGGATCGATCTTCCCTCCCCATATATGGAAACGTACTGCAGTTAATAAGAACCCCTGACAGCCTGCGCGTTACACCCGGGTTATTCAAAGACAGTATCGCATTTACAAAGACGGCTTTCCGCCGCAAATTTGATTCCAACCAGTTCTATTACCGTACTTCCTTTCCGGACACGGTGGAAATTCCCTTAAAACTGACTCCCGCCATCAGTCTTCACCTATGGAAAGAAGCCGTGGGCAGGGAACTGCTAACAGGCAACAGCTTTCCTGAAGGTACCTGGAGTGTATTGTCAGGAATGCCTGCCGACAGCCTATATCGCGAGATGATGACCGTAAGCGATAATTTCCTGGCAGAACAGCTCATGCTCATGGTATCGGCCTCCCTGGGAGACAGCCTGAGTTTTGCCAAAGCCAGGGACCACGTGATGAACACCCATTTATCCCATATGCCAAGTCCCCCCAGGTGGGTAGACGGATCCGGGCTTTCACGCTATAACCTGATGACCCCGGAATCCATGGTGTACCTGCTGGTACGGCTCTATAAAGAAATCCCCGAAGAGCGGCTTTTTTCGCTTTTGGCAAAGGGAGGCAAGAAAGGGACCCTAGAGGATTGGTACACCGGTCCGGACGGGCCATACCTTTTTGGAAAAACTGGTAGCCTGAGCAACAACCACAACCTTTGCGGATACCTCCGTACGCGGTCCGGAAAAACTGTGGCTTTCAGTTTTATGAATAACCATTACCGAAAACCAACCAATCTTGTGAAAAGCCGGATGCAACGACTCCTGAATTGGGTCCGGGACAACTACTGACCCCAGTACTCATTTTTCAATGGGCCATAAAGGGCTGCATGCTGTACCAGGATCAGCGTCTTGGCATCCCTTATCTCGGCTGCTGCCATGGCCCTCAGAATCGCTTCGTAAGACCATTCAAGCAGTTCAATATCCTCAGACTCCGCTGCCAGCCCGCCACCGGCTTCTATTTTCATCTCCGGCCGGTATTCGGCCTGAAAAAGATGCAGCTTCTCCGTCACAGCCCCGGGAGAAGTATATACCTCGGCCACTTTCTCCACCCCAGGAACACGATACCCGGTTTCTTCCAGTATTTCACGACGTATGCAGGCTTCGGGGTCCTCACCATCCAGGACCCCGGCACAGACTTCGGTCAGCAGGCCATCGGGATTCTCATTGATATAGGTAGGCAACCGGAACTGCCTGGTCAACAATACCTTATTCCGGTGGGGGTCGAAGAGCAGGACCGCAGCCCCATTCCCCCGGTCATAGGCCTCACGCTGCTGGCGATCCCACTGGCCATCCGATCTGAGATATTCGTAGGTATATCGGTAGAGGGTGTACCAGGCATCCGAGAGGGTTTCACGAACGAGGTGCCGGATTCGGTCCATAAATCTATTTTTGGTTCTCGGCATATCCAGCCGTAAATGATGTTGGGTCGCAAAAAAACTGTATTGTCAGCAATGGGGCATTAATCCCGCATTCTGCTGAGGATCTCCCGTTCAAATTTCAAATCGTCTTCCAGGACCCTGAAGAAATCCTCCAGGTAGGCCTCTGCAATGCTGTATTGAGATTGGGACCTGAAATAGGGTTCTACATCATACAGGCATTTCATCAATTCAGGTTTTGCCTCCAGGAATTGCCGGCGGACCTCTTGCATGAGTAGGGCATCTCTTTTGAAACCTTTGTAAGCCCGATCCCTTACATCATCGCTGACAGGTAAACCGAGGGTCTGGACATTGGATCTTATGGCATAAGGGGCATTGACCAGGCCAGACATATCAAAGTCATAGGGAATGCTTAGGTACACTCCCTGCAGGTAATAGAGTTTTTGGTTGTGTTGCTGGCGTATGGAAAAATCGGTATTTCCAATGGCATATTGGAACATATTGTTTTGTATTGAAGCTTTGGCATCCTGCATTTGTGGAGGCAATTTTGCCCGATAACGCTTCCCATCCAGTCGTTTTGCCAGCGTACCGTGATCGTCCACAAGGAATCCGAGCAACTCGTGGGAGCGGTCCCGGCGGCCTTTGATTTCTGTAAAATCCACCCGGACCAACCGGGTCTTGTAGTGGTAGGGCGATACTACCTCGTAGAGCTTATAAGCGAGAAACTCCTTGAGCACATAATCGTCTGAAGAAGAACCAACCAGGCATGGCAATACCAGTTTCAATTCCTTGTTACCCTCAAAAAGTGTCCCGCGTATCGCAGATTTTTTGAACTTGAGTTTTAAGGGGGCAAAATAACAGTTGGATTTTCGGAATTCCCCTCTCGCACGGACTTTAATAGCCATGGAATCCTCGACCCCTGTTCCGGGATTGTAACCAAGGGTGCCTTCGAGATACGTGGAATCATTGGTCTCCCGCTTCAATGATTTGATGGATGACTTCAGGGATAAGGACAATGGAGACTGATCCGCAAAAAGCATCTCAGACGGCTCAGTGGTCCCGGACATTCCGGCTTCCTGCGAATACCCGCTATAGAAGCCTGTGGGAGACCATAGCAGGAAGCAAAGGATAAAAAAACGAAACATAGCTAAATCCTACCTCCTAAAGATAGGAAATACCCATTGAAACAGCTGAAATCCGGCTAAAAATAACTTCCGGCAGGAATCCTCCGAAACAAGCCCGGCTGACAGGATCAGGCTTCCACCGACAATGCCCGGTTGAGATACCTGCGAAATGGCAACATCTCCATATAGGTGGCGATGATTAGTTCTTCGAAGTCCGGAGCGTAAATGAACTCAGCGGGAAGCGGACGCACAACGCCGAAGCTTTTGTGCTTCAGAAGTTCTGCATGCGGGTGGTCAGCAGCAAACCCCTTGGGCATCCTGATCAGGCGCTGGTCCTCGTAAAGATTTCCGAACATTTTGCGAAAAGAAGGGTCCGCCAGGATTGACTCCAGGACCTCCCCATCATAATCGATAGCCTGTCGGATTTTACTGAGGTCCTGCGCTCCCGGTCTCCATACCCCCCCGGCCAGGAGTGATTCCCGGATCCCGATCTGCACGTAAAAGTCACCAGTGCCCGGGGCCTTGTCCAAGCCTGCGCCAAAGTGATCCTTGTAGACGGGTCTGTTGGGGTGGAACATAAGATTGTTGTTGATCCGGTTGATCCCTCTTTTTCCCGGGGTGGGATAGTAATCCGGGTCCAGGTCAGCCAACCGGGCATCCAGCTGGTCAAGCCACTGGATGAAATCCTGGCGCAGGCCCCGGTATTGCTTTCTGTGCCGGTCCATCCACTCCCGGGAATTGTTTTTGTTCAGCCTCTCGAGAAAGGACAAAAGATTTTTAAAGTCCATAGTGCATAAAGATATGAATGCCCCGGGTGTCGCCTTCATTCATGAATCCCGAAAGGACACCACAGCCATGTCAACTGGCAGCTGGTCAAGAACAGTTTGAATACTGGAAAAATGGCAACAGCGGACGTATATAATCGACGGGGACGGGTAGCGATATTTATCGGTTATCCCCCATTACGATATCCCCGAGGCCACCGAGAATACTACCTTCTCCTTTTTGTCGGCCTCCTCCTTTGGGTGCCGCTGCCCAGACCCTTTCAGCCAATCTGCTGAATGGCAGGGATTGCACGTAGACAATGCCCGGGCCTCTCAGGGTAGCAAAGAAAAGCCCTTCCCCCCCAAAAAGGGTGTTCCGAATTCCTCCCACAAACTCAATATCATAATCCACTGTTTGGGAAAAGCCTACTAAACAGCCCGTATCCACGCGCAAGACCTCGCCGGAAGCAAGCTCCTTTCGCGCCATGGTCCCGCCGGCGTGTACAAATGCCAGTCCATCTCCTTCGAGCTTTTGCATAATGAATCCCTCCCCTCCAAAAAAACCGCGACCCAGGCGTTTTGAGAATTCAATACCTACCGAAACACCTTTGGCTGCACACAGGAAAGCATCTTTCTGACAAATGAACTTCCCTCCTTTTTCTGAAAGGTCGATTGGCATGATCTTACCGGGATAAGGGGAGGCAAAACTCACCGAGCGCTTGTTTTGGCCAACATTGTAAAACGCTGTGAAGAAAAGGCTCTCCCCGGTCAGGATGCGCTTCCCGGCAGAGAATATCTTCCCAAGCAGGTCGTCCTGCTGGTCCTTGTGCGACCCGTCTCCGAAAATAGTTTCCATTTTGATATCGGAATCCATCATCATAAAGCTGCCGGCTTCCGCCACAACAGCTTCCATGGGGTCTAACTCAATGGAGACAAATTGCATTTCTTCCCCAAAGATTTCGTAATCTATTTCGTGTGCATTCATGGTAATTCGGTTTTTATAAATTCAATAGTGCAATTGAAGTCTATATAATTAAGTCGTCCCTTCAATATAACCTGTTTATAAGTAGGATTTTGAACAATATGTTACACTATCCACATATGGCTATTGCTTTTTGACCTTTAAGGTCCATTCAAAATGAAATTCACTTACCGTATCCCCTGCTTCATCCCTACCCTCGGCTTTCATCCAGATGGTCTGTCCCTCACCGCTTTCGAAGACCTTATCAAGCGTCGCTTTCAGTGCATCCCCATCTTTACATTGAAACCAAATACGCCCCCTCGCCTTTTTGTGGAAGCTGGCTTTATTATTCAATATCAGCATGGAAACCTTTCCGTTACGATTTCTTATATATTGTGTAACGATAGCCCCTGTTGCTAATTCAGCTGCCATACCCTGTACGG
>JARRLI010000032.1:0-8012 GCA_037387145.1 Robiginitalea sp.
ATCCCGACACCTGGATCCGGGAGGACCTTTGGGTGGAAACCGAGTTCGATACGGACGGGGATGGAGACCCGGACAGAATGCACGTGGGGGTGACAAGGCCCCAACAAACCGAATCAGAAGGGCTTCAGTTGCCGGTCATCTATGTTTCAAGCCCCTATTTTGCGGGAGTGGCGCCATTTGTAGACGGCCTTTTCTGGGATGTCAGGCACGAATTGGGGGAAGCGGTCAAAACCCCACGGGTACATCCTGAAGTTGTCCGGAAAGGTAAAAGGCCTATCATTTCAAACTCACACATTGAAAAATGGGTGCCCAGGGGATATGTCGTGGTACACTCCTCATCTCCCGGAACGGGCCTTTCAGAAGGATCTCCCACCGTTGGCGGCCCCAATGAATCCCTGGCCCCCAAAGCCGTTATCGAATGGCTGACGGGGCGCAGGCCCGGCTACACCTCCCCGGATGGAGGGGAAGAAGTAAAGGCGTACTGGTCTACCGGCAAGGTGGGCATGACGGGTACCTCCTATAACGGCACCCTTGCCCTTGCTGCAGCAACCACGGGGGTAGAAGGTCTCGAAGCAATCATACCCATAGCCCCGAACACCTCCTACTACCACTACTACCGCTCCAACGGCCTGGTACGTTCACCCGGGGGATATCTGGGTGAGGACATTGACGTCCTGTATGATTTTATCCACAGCGGGGACGAATCCAAACGGGCCTACAACAATTCCAAGATCCGCGATACGGAAATGATGAACGGGATGGACCGTATCTCCGGCGACCTGAACGATTTCTGGGAAGGCCGGGATTATTTGAACCAGATGGCGCCTATGAAGGCCGCCATGCTGATGTCCCACGGCTTCAATGACTGGAATGTGATGCCGGAGCACAGCTATCGGATCTATAAAAAAGCACAGGAAATGGGGCTGCCAACCCAGATCTATTACCACCAAAACGGGCATGGCGGCCCGCCACCAATAAAAATGATGAACCGCTGGTTCACCCGTTACCTGCACGGGGTGGAGAACGGGGTGGAACAGGATGCCCGGGCCTGGATCGTCCGTGAAGCCGATGAAAGGGAGAATCCCACGGCCTATACGGAGTATCCTAACCCGGATGCCTCTCCGGTTATGCTGCACCTATCCTCCGGAGCACCCGGACAAGGCGGGCTCAGCACCGGGAAACCGGGGGGCCAGGGAAAGGAAACACTGGTGGACAATTACTCCTTTGACGGCTCGGCCCTGGCAAAGGCAGAATACACTGAGCACCGGCTGTTGTATGTAACCCCCAGGTTTACCGAAGATGTCCATATCTCCGGCCTGGCCAGTGTTACGGTCACCCTGGCCAGCAGCAAACCTGCCGCCAATCTTTCAGTCTGGATCGTATCCCTGCCCTGGAACGAAGGGCGCAATACCCGCATTACGGACAATATCATAACCCGTGGCTGGGCCGATCCCCAAAATCACCAGTCGCTCCGGGAAAGCACCCCCCTTGAGACGGGCAGGTTCTACACGCTGACCTTTGACCTTATGCCCGATGACCAGGTGATTCCAAAAGGACAGCAAATTGGACTGATGATCTTTTCCAGCGACCGGGATTTTACCCTGCAGCCCAAACCCGGAACAGAACTGACTATCGACCTGGACGAATCCTCCCTGGAACTCCCTGTCGTCGGTGGGCAGGCAACCTTTGAAAAGGCCGTCCAACAGAATTAAAAACCATTAACAGTCATATCCCCACCCTTTGCTTGCAGGTGTGCAGATACTGAAAATTAAGTACATTTAGGCATGAAGAAAATCACCTCCCTTTTACTGGCCTTATTCCTGTTGCCGATTGGGTTAATGTCCCAGGCAACCCCCGATGTTAACCTTGCCGAACTGGATGACTACTTCCGTAAAATGGTAGCAGAATGGGATATCCCCAGCGCCTCCATCGGAATCGTCAAAGACGGGGAACTTGTATTTACCGGGAACTACGGGGTGCTGGAAGCCGGGAAGGAGGACACGCCCGATGCCAATACCCTCTATGCGATAGCCTCGAATTCCAAGGCCTTTACCTCCGCCATTATCGGTATGCTGGTACAGGAAGGCAAGATGGACTGGAACGACCCGGTCCGAAAATACCTGCCGTATTTTGATTTGTACGATCCATGGGTCAGTGAGCATGCCACCATCCGGGACATCCTGAGCCACCGGGTAGGATTGGGGACCTTCAGCGGGGACAATATCTGGTACAAGTCCGAGCTTCCTGCCAAAGAATTCATCAAGCGCTATAAACACGTGCCACAGGCATTCCCCTTCCGTTCCGGATACGGGTACTCCAACCTGATGTTCATCGCCGCAGGGGAAATCATCGAAACGGTGACGGGCAAAAGCTGGGCCGAAAACGTGCGGGAACGCATTTTGGAACCCCTGGGGATGGACCGGACCCTGGCCTCTGTAAAGGAGCTGGAATCCAGGGGGAATTATGCCACCCCACATGCCCGGAACGAGGATGGAAACTATCCTATTCCCTGGACGAGCTGGGATAATGTCGCGGCTACAGGCGGCCTCATTTCAAGTGTTTCAGACCTGGCCAATTGGATGGTCTTCAACCTGGACAATGGCATCCACAAGGGGGACACCCTCCTTTCCAAAAAAACGAGGAACCTCCTCTGGACCCCGCATAATAATTTCACGGTGGATCACACCTCCCCAAATGATTTCAACAGGCATTTCAGGGGGTACGGCCTGGGCTGGGGCCTAAGTGATTACCGGGGCCGTCTTTTTGTGGGCCATACGGGCGGCTATGACGGGATGATCACCGCCGTCAGCCTGATCCCGGATGAGAACCTGGGCGTGGTTGTCCTCACCAATGGGGTGAAAAGCCCCATCATGGCGGCCACTTATTATGCCCTGGACCGCTTTTTAGGGGTGGAAGAAGTCAAGGATTGGTCTGCCGACTACCTGAAGCGGACCGATGAATACATGGCAAAGGATACCCGCATTGCAGATCGAAAATCCAAGCGGGTAATGAATACCCAACCCTCAGTTGCCAGGGAAAAACTAATCGGTACGTATGAGTCTGATATCTACGGCACCCTCTACGTTCGGGAGAAAGGCGGTGAACTAACCCTTGAGTTTGCCCATTCCCCCCTGCTCTCTGCCCGCCTTACGCACTGGCATTACGACGTCTGGGAGATCCACTGGGACCACCCCCAGGCCTGGTTCAGCTTTGGGACCGTGAAATTCAAAACCGACAACAACATGGAGGTAAAAGGCTTTGATTTTGATGTGCCCAATAATGATTTCTTCTTTGAGGAGCTCAAACCCTATAAAGTATCAGATGACCCCAGAGGATAAGTGAATATTGCATACTACAAAACCGATTCTCCACCCCAATTAACCAGCACAGGATTTAATGACAGTGTACAATGGAAACACTCAACAAGCTGCTTTGCATCAACCCGAATTACGTTTTAGTAGGATTAATTGTCGTTTTCTTTTCCATGGAAATGGCCATGATCCGTCCTATTAACTTCCGGGGTAAATACCTAGAGTTCGATCCCAACAAATACATAGACCGATGAATTAAACGGCAAGGGAGCAGTAAACCCGGAAAATGGCTGCATCAAGCACAGCGTCCGCCCGGGGCAGGTTATTCGATTAAAACCTGTCTGAACATAAACACAAAACAGTTGGATAAAACGAGTAAGATATACCTATGAGCTTAAGATCCAAGATCATCAAAATATTACTTTTCAGCATTGGGGTTCTGGTAATTCTCATAATTTCACTTTTCGGATACCGGGATATCCCGGTGGAGGATTTAAAGATCAAATATGCATCAGCAACCTCTTCATTTATCTCGGTCGACGGAATGAACGTTCATTTTCGGGATGAGGGAGATCCGGCAGATTCCATCCCGATTGTGCTGATTCACGGTACAGGTTCAAGCCTGCACACCTTTGATCAATGGACTGCACGACTCAAATCCAATCATAGGGTAGTAAGGATGGATCTTCCTGCATATGGCCTTACGGGCCCTTTTCCACATGGTGATTACTCCATTGATAATTACGTGGATTTTCTTCAGCATTTTTTGAACTCCCTTGGTATTGAAAAATGCATCCTTGGGGGCAATTCGCTCGGCGGGGGTATCGCATGGAACTTTACTGCCAAATATCCCGGTAAAGTAGCTAAATTGATATTGATAGATGCTTCGGGCTATCCCTCCAGGGCAGAGAGCGTTCCGGTAGCCTTCAGAATTGCACAGACACCGGTGATCAAGAATATTTTTACACTGATCACACCCCGGTTCGTTGCCAGGTCAAGTATTGAAAATGTGTATTCGGACAAAAGCAAGGTAACCGATTCATTGGTGGATCGCTATTTTGAACTCACCCTCCGGGAAGGAAATCGTCAGGCATTTATTGACAGATTTGATGCGAAGAACGATACGAGCGCCTATCAGAAAATCAAATTAATCGAGCAGAAAACCCTGGTTCTATGGGGCGAACAGGATAAACTGATCCCAAAAGAAAAAGCGTATCAATTCCATAAAGACCTGCCCAATGACACCCTGGTAGTCATGGAAAACATCGGTCATGTCCCAATGGAAGAAAGCCCGGACCAGAGTTTAGAGGTGGTCCTTTCATTTCTGAACACCAAATGATCCATCAGGTAAATGATTAGGATATGAAGACCTGTTCTCCGGTGATGAAAATCAATTTCTCATAATGGAATATCACCTTACATTTGCAAAATTCTTGATCTGGGGATAATCTTAAAATCCGTGAAAAAACTACTCATTTTACAAATGCGCCCCGAGGATGCCACAGCTGATAGCGAGTATGAGGCGATCCTCAGAGTTGGGCAACTGCAGCCAAATGAAGTCCGCCGCATACGCCTGGAGCGCGAGATACCGTCAGTTGACCTCGATAATTACTCCGCGGTAATCGCTGGAGGCAGCCCTTTTGATGTCTCAACCCCACAAGAAGACAAAAGCCACACCCAGCTGAGGATCGAAGCATTTTATCGGGATCTTTTCGATCGCATCATCCCGGCTGACTTCCCTTTTATGGGTTGCTGTTCAGGTAACGGGCTTTTGGCCTGGTATTGCGGAGCTCCTGTATCCCGAAGGTATGCAGAACCCATCGGCAGTGTGGAAATTACACTAACTGAGGATGGAATGCACGATATTCTTCTGGCTGGTCTCCCCAGGAAATTTGAAGCGCTGGTAGGCCATAAGGAAGCCTGTGATGTAGTGCCTCCGGGAGCTGTGCTGCTTGGTTCAGCAGGAACCTGTCCGGTACAGATGTTTCGGATAGGGCAAAACATATATGCTACTCAATTCCATCCCGAGGCCGATGCACAGGAATTCATTCTTCGAATAAATACCTACAAAAACCATGGATACTTTGCCCCTGAAGAGTCTGAGGATTTAATTGCAAAGGTGCAAAACACCTGCACTCCTGTGGCCAAAGATATTCTCAGGCGCGTCGTACAGTTGTAACGGGTACCAGGACAAAAGCATGACTTGTCCTGGTGACATACCTCAAATTCCCTACCTGAAACCAGCATTATAGATACCTTTCAAGGGGTCAGTCAAACCCTTTTGGAACAGGCTAATTCTTCAGAATTCTTGTATTTATTCCGTTTTCCAGCGCATTTCATCGAAAAAATGGCCTTTGAAATGACTTTAGCCTCCTGTTTGATCTAATGGTCGTGAAACCGTAAAATCAACAGCTATGAAAACAGCACTACTTATTAGCGAAATTTACAAAGAGGGCTTCAGAGATCTGGGGCACTTCCTGATCAAGAATTTTTTGAAGGTATTTTCCTGGTTCAGTTTCACCATGTTCCTGATAGTGCTTTATGCATTCCTGTTCAGGGCATTTACGGGATTTGCTTTTGATTAACCTCTGAATTCATGTTGAGGTTTCCCTTTATAACGAGGTTCGCCATTATTGAAAAGTTAGGACCGGTAAACTCTAAGATGATGATGCAAATCATTGTGATTTGAGTGGGATCGAAGGACATTTATGCGTATTTTAAATGTCTAAATCCATCCTGTTATGAAACTTATTCCCTGTATCACCGGGTTTCTCGCCCTGGTCTTTTCAATTCATCTCAACGCGCAAATCCATCCTTCCAAAGAATCCCTTTCAGGACTCTATCCGGGAAAAAGCTATTCACCCTATGCTTCGCGGAGCTTTCCGGATAAGGTGTACTGGGGAGACACCCACCTGCACACGCGCCTCTCACCAGATGCAGGCCTCTTTGGAAATACCCTGGGACTGGAGGAAGCTTATCGCTTTGCCAGGGGAGAAGAAGTGGTCTCCTCGAGCAACCAGGCTGTGAGACTGTCACGCCCATTGGACTGGTTGGTGATCGCAGACCATTCAGACGTAATGGGGTTTGCAGAGGACCTGGCTAAAGGAGCTCCCAATATTCTCGCTTACCCAGATAGCAAGCGTTGGTACGAGGGTCTGCAGGCCGGAGGTGATAAATCTGCAGAGGCAGCGCTGGATCTCATAACAAATTTTTCACAGGGCACAATCTCGGAGGGGCTAATAATAGAATACTCCCCTGGCAGCAAAATCTACAGCTCCATTTGGGAGCGCGTTGTGGATGCGGCAGAAAAATATAACGACCCGGGTAATTTCACCACTATCATTGGATTTGAATGGACCTCTTTGGTGAAAGGAAACAACCTCCACAGAAATGTTTTATTAAGGGATGATGCAAGCCAGGCCATGCAGGTTCTTCCGATGGTTACCCAGGGGCCTACGGGTTCCACAGATCCTCTGGATCTTTATGACTGGCTAGAAAATTACGAGGCCAAAACAGGGGGATCCGCCCTTGCCATAGCCCATAACGGAAATCTTTCCAATGGCCTGATGTTCCCGTTGGATGCTCAATATACAGGCCGGGCAATAGATGCAAATTATGTAGGCTTGAGGGGTAAATGGGAACCGCTGTATGAATGGACACAGATCAAAGGTGATGGGGAGGCACATCCGCTTCTTTCACCGGAAGATGAATTCGCCGATTATGAGACCTGGGATGCCGGAAACCTGGATCTATCGGAAGCCAAAACAGATGAGATGATCCCCACGGAATACGCCCGGGAAGCACTTAAAAACGGGTTGATGCTGGAAACGAAACTAGGCACCAATCCGTACAAGTTTGGCTCCATAGGGTCCACGGATGCGCATACCTCCCTGGCTGCTATTGAAGAGGATAATTTCTTTGGAAAAGCAACCAATGGCGAACCCTCCCCAGCGCGCATGCAGCACCCTTTTTCGAAAACCGACAAGGGTGTCTATGAGGGGTATGAGCTTGTCTCCTCAGGGTATACCGGGGTATGGGCACAGGAAAATACGCGAGAAGCCATATGGGATGCCCTGGCACGGAAAGAAGTCTATGCGACTACCGGACCGCGGATGATCGTCCGTTTCTTTGGAGGATGGGATTATACAGATGATGACCTCAAGAGCCGGGCCCCGGCATTCAGGGGGTATGAAAAAGGCGTCCCTATGGGAGGTGACTTGTGGGCTGCGAGCGGTAAGGATGCACCCACCTTTATGGTTTATGCCCTTAGGGATCCGGTTGGGGCAAACCTGGACCGCATACAAATCATAAAGGGCTGGATGGATTCAGATGGCAACACCCATGAAAAAGTATACAATGTCGCCTGGTCCGGGGACCGCAAAGCAGACCGGAACGGCAGGATAAAGCCAGTTGGCAATACCGTCGACCTTAAAAACGCCACCTGGTACAATACCATCGGGACCTCTGAACTGGCCACGGTATGGACGGACCCGGATTTCGATGCTTCCCAAAAGGCCTTTTACTATGCCCGCGTACTGGAGATCCCGACACCCAGATGGGTGGTCTATGATGCCTTCCGGTTTGGAATTGATATTCCGAAAGGAGCTGAAACGGCCGGACAGGAAAGGGCTTATACAAGTCCGATCTGGTACAGTCCAAACTAGGCTTGTTAACTCTTTGAAGGATTCCTCCCGTTTTGTC
>JARRLI010000033.1:0-8007 GCA_037387145.1 Robiginitalea sp.
GCCTATGGGCGGAAGTATCCCCCCTGACAACTGCTGACCCCCGGGGACAAACGTCCCCGTACCCCCATAATCAAATTAAAAGCGTGTCCTGTAAAATCAAATCAGTTTCACACCGATGCCCTAATAGTGGCAGGAATGATTAAAATCATTGCCCGGGGCCTGTTATTTGACTTACTTGTATGGCATAACCTGCTTAATATGAATTAAATCCTGCTACCATTGCTTATAACATAGGCCAACGTTCTATGGATTTTAGAAAATTATATCAGGAACTCGTCAGGCGTAATGTCTTCAGGGCGGTACTGGCTTATCTGGCCGTGGCCTGGGTCTTGATCGAAGCGGCATCTACGATCCTGCCTACCTTTGGAGCGCCCGAATACCTGATCAGGGGTCTGATATACCTGCTCTCCATCGGACTGGTCTTCTGGACCGGGTTTTCATGGGTGTACGACCTTACTCCGGAAGGGATCCGAAAAACCCCGGAGGCCTACGATACCCCTGAAACCAGACAATTGAATAGCCGCAGACTGAACGCCGTAATTGTAGGTTCCGTCATCATGGCCGTTTTGGTTTTAATCGCAGGGAGTTTTTGGGCCGGTTCCAAATGGAGCAGCCAAAACGGGGAAGCCATTGCACCTGACCTGCGCATCGCCGTACTTACCTTCGAAGACCGGTCGGACAATGCAGAGTTCGGCTATTTGAAAGAAGGCCTTGCCGAAGATGTTATAAGCAAATTGTTGAATTTCTCCGGTGTGTCCGTTATTTCATCCCGGTCCACCTTTAAGTACAAAGATTCGGATAAATCCATCGAACAAATCTCCAGGGAACTAAGCGCGGATATCGTATTGATCGGCAACTATTCGGTAGCCAATCAACAGGTGAATGTAAGGATAGAAGTCATTGATACAGAGGAAGATGAAATTCTAAACTACGCTTCAATTGTCGGTGACCTCGGACATATCCGCGATATTTCATCCGAAATTGGCAATAAGCTACAGCAGTCATTGGGCATAATAAGTACCAATGGAGGTGAGAAGGAGGGAACCCCCGAGCTCGAAGTGAATATTGAAGCCTTCAAATTAAATGCGTTGGGCAAAAGTGCCATGCGCGATCACACCGGGCAGAAACTAGAAGATATTACGAAATATTTTAAGGCCGCCATCGAATTGGATCCAGATTACGTAGACCCGTATATTGGGATGGCTGAAGCCTATATTTTTGACGAGAATCGGGGCTATCTTTCTCCCACAGAAGCAGCAAGAAAGGCCAGGAGCTATGCCCTCATGGCAGAAAAGCTCAATCCGGGAAGTGGGGAAGTTAGTGGTCTGCTGGGCATCATTCACAGTTTTGACTTTGACCTCACCAAGGCCATTCCCTACTTTGAAATGTCTTTGGAAAAGAGTCCTAATTTCACCCTTACCTATCAGTGGTACGCCTTTGCCCTTTATTTCAAGGGAGATTTCGAGAGGGCAGAAGAACTCCAAAGAAAGGCGGCAATGCTCGATCCCCTTGATGCTATGACTGATATCTTCCTGGCTATAAACTATATTTTTCAGCGGAAATTATCCCTGGCGGAAGAATTTATTGATTCCAAACTGACTTTGAACCCCAATCACATGGAAATGCTGTGGTTGAAGTCGGTACTTCTGGTTGAAATGGGCTTATACCAGGAGGCATATCAAACGCTTTTGAAAAGAAAAGAATTCCTGGACACAAACTTTATCTCGGGTTTTGTTTTTGCCAAAATAGGCCAGAAAGATCGCGCAAAGACAGTGCTTGATACTATTATGGCAACGGCAGAGAAACGCTATGTTCCACCCTCCCAAATGGTCATCCTCCTGTGTGGCCTGGGTCACTATGATCAGGCCCTGGATCAACTGGAAGAAGCCTTCCTGGCCCATGACCAGTGGATTGGTTGGGTAGCCTATACGTCTATGGCTGATCCCATAAAAGATGATCCTAGGTATATATCCCTGATGGACTCTCTGACCAGGCAGTAGAGCTCGGTTATAATTGTCCTCTGCCAAAAAGGACTAGTCTGATTCTCGACACTAAACCCCTATTTTTAGAGTTGTTTGCTGATAGGATCTCGTGGGCCGTCGTATTTTTGAACACTAAATTGCCACCAAATGAAGATCACGTACCGGGACGAAGAATTATGGAATACCTGGACGCATGGGCTGGGTATCCTTCTGGGAGTCATTGGCGCTGTTTTTATGGTGCTTAAAATGTCGGGGATGGATTCCATTTCCCGCACCTCCGTTTGGATTTACAGCATTTCCGTCATTATCCTATTTACAGCCTCAACGGTATACCACGCCGTGGCAGACCCGCGGATCAAGCGAAAACTCAGAATCCTGGACCACATCAGTATTTATGTCCTAATTGCGGGTACGTACACCCCTGTGGCCCTTATCACACTGCGAGAAGGCAGCGGCTGGTGGCTCTTCGGTGCTGTGTGGGTCATGGCGCTGTTCGGGACCGTACTCAAGCTATTTTTTACGGGAAAATTTGAGATATTCTCCCTGTTTCTGTACCTGCTGATGGGATGGCTGATTGTCATTGACTTCAGGAATCTGATGGAGCACCTTACACCATCCGGAAAGGGGCTTCTGATTGCCGGGGGCGCCTTCTATACGGTCGGGATTTTGTTCTATGCCATCCGAAAAATACCCTTTAACCACATGATCTGGCATTTTTTTGTGCTGGCCGGAGCCCTGAGTCACTGGTTATTAATCTATCTCGAAATCATTCCGGACTGATATGGGCATATTAAAGAAAATATGCGAGTACCAACCCCAATACAATTACCCCTAGTTTTTTAAGGTTCACAGCGTGGTCCCGGGAGCTTTCGAACAGGATAATTGTGGATACATGCAGTATCATTCCTATGACCAGTGCCAGGAGGTAAGGATATATCTGTTCAAGTACTTGCAGGCTTCCCAGCCAGGTACCCAGGGGTGTCATAAGCGCAAATAGGCCAACAAATCCCCAAACGGTAGGTCGGGAAAGACCAGAATCCAGCAAGAAACTCCCGAGAATAAGCGCCACGGGTATCTTATGGACACTAATCGCCCAGACAATAGGTTGGTTTACAGACAGGGGGATTCCTTCCAGAAAGGCATGTAACCCCAGGCTGAGTAATAGCATGAAAGGAAAACCTGTCTCACTGGTGGCATGATGTTTATGACCGTGTTCCGCCCCCCTTGAAAAGAACTCAAGGATGATTTGCAGCAGAATCCCGACAGCGATAAAAACTCCGGGTTGCCCTACGGCAGTATCCAGAAATACCTCCGGCAAAAGTTCAAACAAAGTAATACCCAATAAGAAGGCCCCGCTGAATGATAGAAGCAGACGGTGGTCCTTGATTCTGAATCCTGGAAACAGCAAGAGGAAAACAAAGCTCAGCACTACGGCCAGCGCAGGGAGCACCAATTCAAAAAGGGTAGGGAGTGCGGGAATCATTTCTTTATTACACCGGTAAAATTAGTGTATTTTTAGAGTTTGAATAGCAAAGCCCATGAGGATAATTTTCAAATGATTGCCAAAACCCTCTTCGGCCTGGAATCCGTACTGGCAGCTGAGCTCCGGGATATGGGTGCTGGGAAAGTAAAAGAGGGCGTGCGATGTGCTTATTTCGAAGGCGATCAGGGGTTTATGTACAAGGCTAATCTTTGCCTGCGTACGGCCCTGCGGATCTTAAAACCTGTTAAGACGTTCAGGTTGAAACATCCAGAGGACCTGTATGACTGTATTCAGGAGATAAATTGGAACAGGTACCTCGATCCCAGAATGACCTTTGTAGTAGATACAGTGCTCAACAGTGATCATTTTTCTCATTCCCTGTTTGTGTCACAAAAGGTTAAGGATGCCATTGCGGACCAGTTCCGCAAAAAATCGGGGGTTCGCCCCAGTGTTTCGGTTTCCCACCCGGATGTTCGCATCCACTTGCACTTGCAGGGGAGCACAGTCCATCTCTCCCTGGACAGTTCAGGTAGCTCTCTTCATCGCAGGGGTTACCGGAAGGTTACCAATAAAGCCCCGCTAAATGAAGTACTGGCAGCGGGCATCCTGTTGCTTAGCGGATGGAGGGGACAATCGGATTTACTTGATCCCATGTGCGGCAGTGGAACCTTATTGATCGAGGCGGCCATGATTGCCTGTAATATACCAGCTAATATTAACCGGGGGCGATTCGGGTTTCAAACCTGGAAAGACTATGACCCTGCCCTGTATGCCACTATTCATGAAGCCTGTCTTTCAAAATCCAGGGATTTTCACTTTAGCATTCGGGGATTTGATAAGGCACCCTCGGCAATTAGAAAAGCACAGGAGAATATTGAATCCGCCCAATTATCCGACTTTGTTCGGGTTGAAAAGCAGGATTTCTTCGCTTCCCAAAAAGAATCTCCCGATGCGCTTTTATTGGTTTGCAACCCTCCGTATGGAGAACGACTTCCTGTTGAATTGGAAGGGTTTTACGGCAATTTTGGGGACACCCTCAAGAAGGCTTACCCCAACACCCGTGCCTGGGTGTTTACAGGAAACCTTGAAGCAATCAAATTTGTGGGGTTACGTCCTTCCAGGAAAATCAAGTTGTTTAACGGGGGTATTGAATCCAGGCTGGTCCTATATGAAATCTACAAAGGGAGCAAAAAAGCCAAATACCAGTGAAGCGATGAATTATTCACGTAATTCAGTAGGTTTCTCCCGGGCTTTACGATAGATGGGAAGCATGTAGCTCAGCGTATAATTAAAACCCCATCCAAACCTGCTGTTATCCGTCTTACGGTTGAATCCCGGTATCCAGATATTGGTGAAAACTCCGGAATCTTTGTCAGTGATCAATACATGCAACCGTATACTTGCACCCATAAAAAAATTTGCAAATAGCTCCGCCTTTACCCCTGCAAGCAGTTCGAGCCAGGAAGCATTCAGGCCATCATATTCACCGGTCAACGCATTTCCTGGTGTGAAGCTGTCCGGATTCCAGTAGCGGTTGCTGTTGAAATACCGATAATTATTCAGCGTATTACTGAAGGTTGAAAAGGCGTAGCGGGCACCGATGATTATGCTGTTGTTCATCCCATACCAATTTGAATAGGTATTGTAATCAATCCCCAGTTTTAGGTAACTGCCGGATGATTCTATATCGTACAGGGTGATTACATTAATATCATCGGCATTGTCCAGGGTCTCTTCGATTGTTTTCGACTCATTGCCCAGCTCGGCTGCCAGGTACAAATGTTCACTGATCCTGTAGTCCCCTACCAGTTCCAATCCCCTATAGTCCTCATTCAAAAGGGTGATAAGGGGTCGACTAAGGTCTATACCCAGCCGTAATCCGTAAATATCTGACTTTTTGGTCGTATCACGGACTGCTTCCTGACCAAACCCGGGTAGTATGGGCAGTAAGAGCAAAACCAGCAGTGTCTTAGTGAAAGATCGAAACATGGGTAGTGTCCTGAGTTTGGACCGAGGGGTTGATCACCTCGATATTTTGTATCCAGTTCAAGGTATCGGTTTGCAGCAGTGCAGTCAGGTTTTCATAGTTGGCTACAAAGCCGCAGGCCCGGGAGACGAAAGCTCCCTGGGTCTCATAGGCAAATTGAAGTGTATCGGCATTACCCAATTCCACTCCATCGTCTTCTTCTGAATCCAGGAACAGAATAAAGGTGGTTCCTTCTTCCTCCGGTCTGAGGGGCAGTGAAATGGAGTCCAGGGTACTTCGGTCCGAGAAAGTGTCCACAGGGGTATCTTTTCCCAGGCCTATTATGCGCAGGTTATTAACTGCCTTGGAAGACTCCGGTTCTTCGATATCATAGAATTTTATGATAAGAAGTGGTGTATCACCGTCTACACAGATATCGTCTTTTTCACATCCTAATATTCCTGTAAGGAGCAAACAGGAAAGCAACCCCAGTCCTGAGACTGCTCTGCGAATGCGGAAGCTTGTTCGTTGCATAAGCAGCCAAATTACGGATTATTCCGGCGCTTTAAAAGTACAATATTTTCAACATGATGGGTCTGAGGGAACATATCGACCGGTTGTACGCGTGCTACCTGGTAGAGTTCCTTCATGAGGGCAAGGTCACGCGCCTGCGTCGCGCTATTACAGCTGACATAGACAATGCGGGAGGGTGCCGCTATCAAGATACGCGCCACCACATCCTTATGCATACCATCCCTGGGGGGATCCGTGATAATTACATCAGGGCTCCCATGGATTTTCAGGAATTCTTCTGAAAAAAGCTCTTTCATATCCCCGGCAAAAAAGGCAACATTGTCAATATTGTTAAGTGCAGCATTCTCCCTGGCCGCTTCTATGGCTTCAGGGACAGCTTCTATGCCAACTACCTTCCTGGCGTTCCCTGCTATAAATTGCGCAATGGTCCCCAGTCCGGTATACAGGTCATAGACAAGTTCCGAGCCCTGGAGGGAAGCAAACTCCCGCACTTTTTTGTAAAGGGCATAAGCCTGAGCGCTGTTGGTTTGATAAAAAGATTTTGGAGTAATTCGGAATTGGAGGTTCTCCATCTCTTCGGTAATATGGGGTAGACCAGAATAATGTACCAAGTCCAGATCATAGAGGGTATCATTTCCTTTTTGGTTGATCACATAGTATAGGGAGGAAATCTGTGGAAACGAACTTTTTATCCACTTCATTAGATCTTCCCGTTCAGCTTTACGATCCTCAAAGAACTGTAGAAGAACCATAACTTCTCCTCCTTGGGTATTTCGGATCATCAGGGTGCGGAGCATTCCCCGCTGAGCCCTGGGATCAAAAAATGAAAGTCCCTGATCCTGGGCATAGGTGCGAATACCAAGTCGAATTTCATCCGATGGGGCAGCCATTAAATGACATTCCTTCAGGTCCAGTACCTTATCCCACATTCCGGGAATATGAAGCCCCAGTGCATTCCGGCTTTCTATTTCGAAGCCACCTGTGATTTCATCCGGTTCCAGCCAACGGTTATTGGAAAAAGAGAACTCCATTTTGTTGCGGTAGTAGAATTGGGCAGGGGCCGCAATGATAGGATCGGATTCCGGAAGTTCCAATTTCCCGATCCTCCTAAGGTTTTCCAGCACTTCTTTTCCCTTGAATTTTAACTGCGCCTGGTAATCCATATGCTGCCATTTGCAACCTCCGCAGGTTCCAAAATGAGGACATTTGGGAGGAACGCGATCCTCTGACCTCTGATGCAGTTCTGTAACAAAGCCCTCGTAATACCCCTTGCGTTTTTTGGTGGTTTGTACTGAAACCACATCTCCAGGAATTGCACTGGCGATAAAAACAACCCTTCCATCCGGGGCTTTCGCAACGGCTTTACCCTTGGCTCCGGCATCGATCACTTCAAGAGATTCGAAAAATGGTTTGTTGCGTTTTCTGCCCATAGGGCAAAAGTAAGTGCTTTTCCCGAATAGTTGCCGAAGGTCTGGTCCTTAAAATGTCAGTTCACAGTATCAAGTATGCTATCCGTCGAATTACCCTGAATTGAGTTGTTTTCAGCCCTTAATTATTTGTACATTTAACCCACTTCGCGGATGATTTCTCTCCCTAAGCAGGAATAGTGGTTGATTAATTTAATTTTTCATTTTCATGTCAGTAATGGAAACACTCAGCTCATCGGAGGCCATGGCCATGGAGGCCCGTTATGGAGCTCAGAATTATCACCCCTTGCCCGTGGTTCTAAGTCGGGGCGAGGGCGTCTTTGTTTGGGATGTTGAGGGGCGTAAGTACTACGATTTCCTGTCAGCTTATTCGGCTGTGAACCAGGGGCATTGCCACCCGAAGATAATCGGAGCCCTTTCGGAGCAGGCAAGTAAACTCACCTTGACTTCCAGGGCATTTTACAACGACCAGTTGGGCCCCTATGAAAAATATATTACAGAATATTTCGGGTTTGATAAGGTATTGCCCATGAATACCGGGGCAGAGGCAGTTGAAACAGCTATTAAGCTCGCCCGAAAATGGGGGTACGAAAAGAAAGGGATTCACGGAAATAA
>JARRLI010000034.1:0-7996 GCA_037387145.1 Robiginitalea sp.
TCTGGATTCCTTTGATCTTACGAGAAATACCCCGGAGTTGCCCGAGATGACATCCGAGCAGGAGCGGTACTTCATAAATGGCCGCAATATAGTTACCACCTACTACAATGTCAGGAATCTGGAACAACGCCTCAATAAATATATTATCCGTGCCCCTTTCTCAGGGGTGCTTACCGAGGCGGAGGTAACCGAGGGTAGCCTGATTCGGCCCGGACAGGCCCTGGGGGTTTTTATCAATCCGAGTATCTACGAGCTGGAAGTGGCCGTCAACAAAAGTTACAGTGATTTTCTGCGACTGGGGAAAAAGGTACGGTTGGCCAACCTGGAAAGCACCCGGGAGTTCGAGGGAACGGTCTCACGGATAAATGCCGCTGTAAATCAACAGACTCAGACGGTTTCTGTTTTCATCGATGTGGAAGACCCTTTCCTTAAAGAGGGGATGTATCTGGAGGCGATCATAGAAGGGAGGCAAGAGGATTCCGCCATAGAGATCCCGCGAAAATTACTAACCGAACAGGGGGAACTTTTCATAATTCGCGACAGCATTCTTGACCTGCTGCCGGTAAAACCTGTTTTTTATACAGATCAGACAGTTGTCCTCAAAGGTATTGAAGATGGGACGGTATACCGTTCCCGTTCAGTACCCGGGGCCTATCCGGGGATGGTGGTCAGGCCCTATGGGACGAAGGCAGACTCAAAGGATGTAAGCCAGAATATCCAGAAGCCATAACAAGATGAGGAAGATTATCAGCTATTTTATTAAATATGATGTGGCCGTAAACGTCATCATCCTGGCTTTTGTGGTCTTTGGTCTTGTTGGGGCCTCCCGGATGACTTCCTCATTCTTCCCGTTAGTGAAGTCCCTGTTAATCACTATCAATATTAGCTATCCAGGTGCTGCCCCCCAGGAGATTGAAGAGGGCATTGTTCTGAAGATTGAGGACAACCTGAAAGGATTGGTTGGTGTAGAACGGGTAACCTCTGTATCAAGGGAAAATGGGGGGAGTATTACCGTTGAGATCGACCAGGACGAGAGCATCGATGTGATGCTTACCGAAGTGAAGAATGCTGTGGACCGCGTTCCCAATTTTCCGGGAGGTATGGAACCCCTTGTTGTAGCAAAACAGGAGGCTATTCGCCCCACCATAAGTTTTGCCATCAGCGGGGAAGGCATAAGCCTGACATCTCTGAAGCAGATTGCCCGGCAGATTGAATATGACCTTCGGGCCATGGAGGGGATCTCGCAGATCCAGATTACGGGGTATCCTGAGGAAGAAATCGAAATCGCAGTTCGGGAAAAAGACCTGTTAGCCTTTGATCTCAGTTTTCAGGAGGTAGCACAGGCCGTAGGACAGGCAAATATCCTAGCTACTGGAGGGAACATCAAGACCGAAGAGGAGGATTACCTAATCCGGGCCAAAAACCGATCTTACTACGGAAATGAGCTTAACAACCTGGTCGTCCGTTCAGACCTTTCCGGGAATACAATCCGCCTGAAGGATGTGGCAGAGGTACGGGACCGTTTCTCAGAAACTCCCAATGCGAGCTATTTCAACGGGAATCTTGCAGTAAACGTAGAGGTCAGCAATACCAATAGCTAATACCTCATCACAACTGCGGATAAGATCAACGCCAATAATGCGGACTATAATGCCACTCACAACAACGTTCGGGTGGATGTGGTTTCGGACCGTTCCATTGCTCTGAATCAGCGAACCCAGCTCTTACTGGAGAACGGTGCCATGGGGATCCTGCTGGTACTGATCTTCCTTTCCTTTTTCCTCAATACCCGTCTTGCTTTTTGGGTAGCTTTTGGATTGCCAATTTCGTTCCTGGGGATGTTTATCTTCGCCGGATCCTTTGATGTAACCATCAATATTTTGTCCCTTTTCGGAATGATAATAGTGATAGGTATTCTGGTGGACGACGGGATCGTGATTTCGGAAAACATCTATCAGCATTATGAGAAAGGAAAGTCACCTGTACAGGCCGCTATAGATGGGACCATGGAAGTGATCCCCCCGATCATATCCGCCATCATTACAACCATACTGGCATTTGCCACATTCCTTTTCCTGGATAGCCGTATAGGTGAGTACTTCGGGGAGGTTTCCACGGTGGTTATCCTTACACTTTCCGTATCCCTGATTGAAGCACTTATCATTTTACCCGCACATATTGCCCATTCCAAGGCCCTAATGAGGGAAACGGAGCCAAAAAAGTCTAAAAAGAACCGGCTGATCGATAGGATATTCCAAAGGTTGAGGGGTTTCAATAAGCTCGGAGACCGTTTCATGACCTTCCTCAGGGAGAGCACCTATGGTCCTACGCTCAGATTTGTCCTGCGACACCGATTCCTCAGTTTTTCAATATTCATCGGCTTATTGCTGGTAACTATTGCATCTATTGGTGCAGGGGTAATCCGGGTGACGTTATTCCCAAGCCTGGCCAGCGACCAGGTCTCCATTGAACTCCTGATGCCAGAAGGAACGAACCCTGAGATCACCTCCAGTATAATCTCTCGGGTGGAAGATGCAGCCTGGAAGGTAAACGAGGACTTTACGGAACGTCAGACCGGAAACAAGCCCGTGGTACAGAACGTCATAAAAAGAGTGGGCCCTGGGAACAATAAGGCGTCCCTTAGAGTAAACCTGCTCCCAGGAGAAGAACGGGATTTCCCGAGCCCCGTCATTACCAACGCCATTCGTGAGGAAGTAGGCGAGGTCTATGGCGTGGAGCGCCTGACAGTCGGAAGTGGTGGAAACTTTGGGGGAAGCCCGGTTTCTATAGCGCTGTTAAGTAATGATAACCGGCAGCTTGAGGCTGCCAAGGAGGAACTAAGAGCCTATCTCGAAGAAAATCCAAAGCTCACCGATATAACGGACACAGATCCTGAAGGGATCAAGGAAATAGATATTGAGCTCAAGGAAAATGCCTATGCCCTGGGACTGAACCTGCAGCAGGTAATGGGCCAGGTGCGGTCTGGATTTTTCGGGGCCCAGGCCCAGCGCTTTCAACGGGGTCAGGACGAAATTCGCGTTTGGGTGCGGTATGACCGCTTAGACCGTTCTTCTATTGCTGATCTTGATGATATGCGCATACTCACCCCAACTGGCCAGCGTGTTCCTTTTTCTGAGATCGCTACCTATTCCATTGCCCGGGGAGACGAGTCTATCAGCCACCTGGAAGGTAAACGGGAAATCCGGTTAGTGGCTGATATGGAAGATCCAAACGAAAGTGCCACGGATATTCTTTTAGATATCCAGAACAATTTTGTGCCTGGCCTGGTTTCCCGTTACCCGGGACTGACCGTATCCTTTGAGGGTCAAAACAGGGAGGCCCAAAAACTTTCCAGGTCTGCCAACAAGGTGTTCCCGGTCATCCTTTTCTTGATTTTTGCGGTCATTGCCTTCACATTCAGAACCTACAGCCAGCCTGTGATCCTGCTGCTTATGATCCCTTTCAGTATTATTGGGGTAGGGTGGGGCCATGTGTTGCATGGATTTCCTATCAATGTTCTTTCGGCTCTTGGGATCATTGCCCTGATTGGGATCATGGTGAACGATGGCCTGGTGCTTATCGGGAAGTTCAATTCGTTCCTGCGCCAGGGAATGAAATTTGATGACGCCCTATATGAGGCCGGGCGTTCGCGGTTTAGGGCAATATTCCTGACCTCTCTCACCACCATTGCAGGGTTGGCACCTTTGTTAATTGAAAAAAGCCGGCAGGCACAGTTCCTAAAGCCGATGGCGATCTCCATTTCCTATGGAATAGGAATTGCCACCATTCTGACCCTTCTGATGCTGCCGTTGCTCTTATCTGTGGTAAATGACGCCAAGGCAAAACTGAAGTGGTTGTGGACCGGCAAGGAAATTAACCGGGAAGAAGTGGAGCGGGTAATCAAGGAGATGAAAATGCAGGAATCCCTGGCAGGCAAACTTGAAGAGGCGAATGGATCACAAGAACCATCCCTGACTACTTCCAATCCCAAAGAAAAGAAATCAACCGTTTTAGAAGAACAGTCCTGATGAAGCATTGCTGTGCAATCCTCATATGCTGGTTAACGTGCCTGACAGCCGTTTATTCCCAGAATACCGAACCCATAGATGAGGGACCATTGCTGTCCAAACAAGAGGCCATTGCCATTACACTCGAAAACAACCTGGGAATCAAGGTCTCCAGGAATATTCGTGAAATTGATGAAAACAATGCCAGCCTTTTGAATTCCAGGTATCTCCCGACCGTATCGGCTAACGGAGGGGGCAGCATAGACCGGCAAAATACAGAAGGACAGCTGGCCAACGGAGATATACGGACGGCCGATGGAGCCGAAACACGGAGATACAATGCATCCCTCAACCTTAATTACGTCTTGTTCGATGGTTTGGGACGTTTGTACGATTATAAGGCCTTCCAGGAACGTTCTGCACAATCGGAACTCGAGGTCCGCCAGACTATTGAGACAACCCTGCTGCAGTTGTTTTCGGTGTATTATGAAGTAGCGCGTCTGGAGGAGAATTCCGCCTTCCTGAAGCAGGCGCTCTCGATTTCCAAGAACCGCCTGGAGCGTGCGGAATATCAGTTTGAGTTTGGCCAGAATACCGGATTGGATGTATTGAATGCCGAAGTAGATGTCAATACGGATAGCGTGAACCTGCTCAATGCGGAACAACTTCTGCGCAACACCAAAAGGGACCTGAACCTGATCCTGAACAGAGACCTAACCCAGAAATTTCAAGCTGACACCACCGTCGCTTTCCTGCCTTCCCTACAGATGGAAGAAATCCTGGCAGATGCAAAGACTAACAATGTTCGAATGCTCCTGGTAGAGAAGGATATTCTGATTTCCGAATACAATCTGAAAGCTACCAGGAGTGGTTATTTACCTACCATCGGACTCTCGGGCTCCTATGGTTGGAATGAACAGAGTAATAACAGCCCGCTGGCCTTTCTCCTCCAAAATACTTCCACAGGTGTAAATGGGGCTATAAACCTGACCTGGAACCTTTTTGACGGAGGCCAGACCATCAATTCCAGCCGGAATGCCAGGATCAACTTTGAAAACCAGCAATTGCTCAAGAAGCAAACTGAACTGGAAGTGGACCGGGATATCAAAAATGCCTGGGGGGATTATAAAAATGCTCTCTTTGTGCTGGAAGTACAGCAAAAGAACCTGCAGACCAACCTGGATAACTTCAACCGCTCCCGGGAGCGGTACCAGCTTGGGCAGATCTCCTCTGTAGATTTCAGGATTGCACAGCTGAACCTTCTGAACGCTGTTTTAGACCGGAGCCGGGCGAAGTACAATGCCAAACTGGCGGAGCTACTGTTGTTGCAGGTAAGCGGGGAATTACTCAATGTAGAATTCTAAATCCGATGGTCGAGCATTTTCTGCAATGCCCTTACTGCTGGGAGACTATTTCCATTTTGTTGGATACTTCTGTTGCTGAACAGACCTATGTCGAAGACTGTGAGGTCTGCTGCAATCCCATAGAATTCAATGTTCAGTGTCGGGATTTTACGGTGGAATCCGTGAGTGTTCGCCAATTGGACCAGTGACCGGTCACAGGGAACCGACTGAATACGGTGGCCCGCCTGTTCCCCTACCTCTGCTTTCCAGAATTATTATTCCATCCAACCATGTGCAGGGACAATGCAGTCCCGGTTCCTATGTTTGCTCTGATTAACCTGCGGAACAGGGGCACAGGTCCCTGTAAGCCGTACCCCGCTACCTGGCCAGGTGTTAATTAGGCGGGAAAAAATAAGTCTCATTTTAAAATCATCTAATGAAAAACCAACTTTTTCGATGCAGCATTTGCATGTTGCTCCTTTTTGTTTCCTGCTCCAAACAGGAATCTCCCGAAACCGTTTCGACGGATTATTTTATTACCGGTAATCTTGATTTTCTCACTGCGGGAATAAATCCTGAAAGTGGTAAGGGCTGGCCTGCCAATGGATGTAAGGAAATTGAAGTCAAAATCAAGATTCCCCTGGTCGGGGATATTTCAACTTCCTTTTATCATTGTTGCGTGAATTATGTCTGCAACATGCTCGAACTGATTCAGCTTGCAGACTTTTTTCTGGGGGACAGAAAAGCCAGTCCTCTGCAGGAAATTGAAATCACCTACTCTGAAATGATCACGTATCAAATGTATGATTTCAGAATCCGTCCCGGCATCTATCAATTGAATCTGAAGACCGGGCAGGTGGAAGGCCTCCAATACGAGGTTTGGGTAAACCGCAATTAAATGGAAGGCATGATGGATAAGACCCTGGCACGAAGGATCGTGGCCCTGCTCATTGATTTACTTTTAATAAGCGTTGTTTATACCATTGCTATAAATGTGGTTCCTGAAGGACCCCCGGTTGTGGATAGCATCCATAATGGATGGTTCATCCCGTGGCCGGGATATCTTTACGCAGTGGTCTTGGGTATTTATTATGTAGGATGTGACCTGATCAACCGGGGGGAGTCCCTGGGAAAAGACATGATGAGATTGCGCACCACTGACCCCAAGGGGGAACGCCTGAAACCCCGGGCAGCCCTGGTCCGAACCTTTCTGAAACTCATTAGTATAGGGATGTTGCCGATTGCCCTGATCCTCTTTCTTTGGAAAAGCAGGGGGTTCACCCTGCAGGATTATCTGACGGGTACTTCTGTAAAATTTGAGCAAAGCAATGAAATCGCATGATTTTTTTGATGAAAGGGAACTTGTTTAAAAGGACCTCATATTGGGGTCCTTTTTTATTCCTGGGTAACCTCCAATTCCAATTGCGGTTCAGCGGGTCCTGTTTCAGGGAGGATACCCTCCATTTTCAAATGGGTGATTACCGGCTTTTCGGCCATCCTCACCAGGCTAATATGGTCAAAGGAGTTGGGATCTTCCGGTTCCTGTCCTCCTCCCGTAGTCCCCAGGATCAGATAATTCATCCCCTTGCGCTTCTGGTGTGAAAAGGAATGAAAGTGCCCGCTGATGGCTGTGTAATTCCTTCCTTTCAGGGCGTCTTCCAGTGGGCCAAGCCCCTGGTTGCCTTCCCGCAACCACAGAGGTTTGTGCATCAGCACAAAGGTCCACCTGGCATCGGCATGCTGCTCGAGGACCTCTTTAAAATAAGCCAGCTGATCCGCCCCCAGGCTTCCCACCCGCCTTTCGGGCATGAGATAATAGGTGCTCTCCTGATAATTTCCTTCAAGCGCTCCTGCGATAATTCGCAGGGCTGAATCCCGGGCATGGTAGATCTCCATCATCCGCTTTTCGGAATAATCCTCGGAATCCAACATCAGAAATAGGACATCTCTGTAGCGGAAATGATAATAGCGGGGGCCGTACCGGTCTTTCCAGAAATCCCGCATGACCAGGTTAGTCAGATCGTGGTTACCCCCCAGATAGAAAAAGGGCATCTCCAGATTTGCGGTCCGCCGGTCAAAAGATTCCCACTCTTTTTTAAGCTGCAGGGTATCCTGGGTGCCACCGTCGATTAGATCCCCCACACTGAGCACAAAGGTTGGATCCAGCGAGTTGAGTTGTTCTACGGCACGGCTGTAAACCCCAGGCCTTTCGCCTCCGTTCAGATCTGAAATGATGGCAAAAGTAAAATCTTCTTCTGTAGTCTCAAAGGTTTCTGAGGTCCAGGGTTTAGGCCCCTCAGGGACTCCATGGATGAAAGCCGTTGGGGGGACTTCTTTTTCGTGGCACTGAATCCCCAACAAAAGGGCAAACGATATTAAAATGACATTTGATTTTTTCATAATATTCCTGTATTCCCTACTTACCCAAGCTTTCCCAATTCCCTTAAATAGGTAGTCATTTCTTCCTGTTTTTGCGTGCCGATCAGATAGCGCCGTCCCGATTTAAGGTGGACAGCCAGTCCTTTATTGCCTCTTATATTGTACACCGTTCCATATTTGAAGCTCAGGCGCAAACCATAACCCACGAAGCTGTATTTCATGAGCTCCACTTTTTCTATTTCATCCCACCGGAAGCTTTTTGACCTG
>JARRLI010000035.1:0-7965 GCA_037387145.1 Robiginitalea sp.
GGGTTCCTATGACCCCTGCTCAGCAAAAAGTAGCCCTGGCCCACCTGTATGCAAAGCTAAACGGCACGTCCGCACCAGGAGATATTACAGAAACTGCCAACCGCACCCTGGATGGCATTGTACAGCAGATAAGCAAGAATCGGAGCAAAGCGGTTGTCGTTACCGGCCTTGACGATGTGGATGCGCAATCCGTTGTGATTGCGATCAACGAAATGTTGGCTAGTGATGCATTTGATGCAGCTTCCCCCCGCTACATCCGGCAGGGAAATACTGCAGAGCTGAACCAGCTGATTGAAGATATGCAAGCCGGACAGGTTGGGGCCTTAATCATGGATGGGGTAAACCCCGTTTATTCCCTGCCGGACGCAGAGGCCTTCAGGGAAGGGCTTGGCAAAGTTGATATCTCCGTTGCATTTACAACCAATCTCAATGAGACTTCGGAGCTGACCACCTATACAGCAGCTTCGAACCACTTCCTGGAATCCTGGGGAGATGCTCAATTCAAGAAAGGACACTACAGTCTTATGCAGCCCGTGATCCGGGAACTTTTTGATACGCGGCAGTTTCAGCAATCCCTGTTGGTTTGGATGGGCTCCGAAACTACCTATTACGATTTTGTTCGGGAAACATGGTCTGAAACCATCCTTTCAGGCGGTTCCTGGAACGAGGCATTGCACGACGGAATATATTCATCAGGTATGTCTTCTGATCCTGAATCAGTTGCTGGTCAGGATGACAAAGAATCCGAAACGGCCCAGATGCCAATGGATATGGACGCTGTTACCGCTTCAGTGCGAAGGCTGTCCGGAGCTGCGGACAGTGGTATGAGCCTGGTGCTATACTCAAAAACAGGCATGGGTGACGGAAGGCAGGCAGCAAACCCCTGGCTGCAGGAATTCCCAGATCCCATCACGCGTGTTTCCTGGGATAACTACCTGACCGTATCTAAAAAGGATGCCGCAGCATTGGGGTTGGTCAACGAGCATGTTGCCAATGGCGGCCTGGATGGCAGCTATGTAAACCTGACAGTAAATGGCAAGACCCTTTCAGGGGTGCCTGTGATTATCCAGCCAGGCCAGGCCGAAGGGACCTTAGGACTTTCCCTGGGATATGGCAGGGAAGCCGGCATGAAGCCCGAAATGCAGACCGGAGTCAATGCTTACGCCCTCTATGGGAACTTTGATTCCGTGCAGTCTGCTGCCCTGGAAAAGGCACCTGGCATGCATGAATTTGCCTGTGTTCAGCTCCACAAGACCCTGATGGGCCGGGGAGACATCATCAAAGAGACCACACTGGAAGTCTTCAATACCAAGGATGCATCTGAATGGAACCACGTTCCGCAGGTATCCCTGGACCACCAGGAAGTTCCTGCCACCACGGTGGATCTTTGGGATGGATTTGATCGTTCTATCGGGCACCACTTTAACATGTCCATCGACCTGAATGCCTGTACAGGCTGTGGAGCCTGTGTGATTGCCTGCCATGCGGAAAACAATGTACCGGTCGTTGGAAAACAGGAAATACGGCGGTCAAGGGATATGCACTGGTTGCGCATAGATCGCTATTACTCTTCAGAGGATACCTTTGAAGGAGATAATATCAAGAAAGAAGAGTTTTCAGGGGCTTTTGAATCCAAGTCAGGGTTCGAAGAGATGGAAGATCCTGCAACCAACCCGCAGGTGGCCTTTCAGCCGGTCATGTGCCAGCACTGCAACCACGCTCCCTGTGAGACGGTTTGCCCAGTTGCGGCTACCGCCCACAGTAGGCAGGGTCACAATCATATGGCCTATAACCGGTGCGTGGGTACGAGGTCCTGTGCGAATAACTGCCCCTATAAGGTGCGCAGGTTCAACTGGTTCCTATATAACAACAATGATGAGTTTGACTACCATATGAACAATGATTTGGGCAAAATGGTACTCAACCCTGATGTTAACGTTCGTTCCAGGGGTGTGATGGAGAAATGTTCCTGGTGCATACAGATGTCTCAGAAGGCCATTCTGGATGCCAAGCGTGAAGGAAGGGAAGTTAAGGATGAGGAATTCCAGACAGCATGCTCCAATGCCTGCAGCAATGGAGCGATTGTCTTTGGGGACGTCAATAATCCCGAAAGCGATGTATCCAAGCTTAAGGAAAGCGACCGGATGTACCACTTGCTGGAAAGTGTAGGGACCAAGCCCAACGTGTTCTATCATGTAAAAGTCCGTAACATAAACGAAGCATAACAACCTAAGAAACGAATACTAGATATGGCGTCGCATTACGAAGCACCAATACGTAAACCCCTGGTACTGGGCGACAAGGGCTACCACGAAGTTTCCGTGGATATTGCTGCCCCGGTCGAGGGACGGGCCAACAAGCAATGGTGGATTGTATTTTCCATAGCGCTGGCTGCATTCCTATGGGGGCTGGGGTGTATCATCTATACCATTTCGACAGGGATCGGCACCTGGGGTCTAAACCGGACCGTTAACTGGGCCTGGGATATCACCAACTTCGTATGGTGGGTAGGTATTGGCCACGCAGGAACACTGATCTCTGCGGTACTGCTGCTCTTTCGACAGAAATGGCGTATGGCGATCAACCGCTCTGCAGAAGCGATGACCATTTTCTCCGTTATCCAGGCCGGACTTTTTCCAATTATCCACATGGGGCGGCCCTGGCTTGCATATTGGGTGCTCCCCATACCAAACCAGTTTGGTTCTCTCTGGGTAAATTTCAATTCGCCTCTGCTTTGGGACGTGTTTGCGATATCTACTTATTTATCTGTGTCCCTCGTGTTCTGGTGGACCGGCCTGCTGCCGGATTTTGCCATGATCCGGGATCGCGCGGTGAAGCCTTTCCAAAAAAAGATCTACGGTCTGGTCAGTTTTGGTTGGACCGGCAGGGCCAAGGACTGGCAGCGTTTTGAAGAGGTTTCCCTTGTTTTGGCAGGTTTGGCGACCCCGCTGGTATTATCTGTTCACACCATTGTATCCTTTGACTTTGCTACTTCGGTAATTCCCGGATGGCACACGACCATCTTCCCGCCTTATTTTGTGGCCGGGGCTATCTTTTCAGGATTTGCCATGGTGCAAACCCTGCTCATTATCATGCGGAAGGTCAGCCACCTGGAAGCCTACATTACCGTACAGCATATCGAGTTGATGAATATTGTTATTATGATCACCGGTTCCATTGTAGGTTGTGCCTATATAACGGAGCTTTTTATTGCCTGGTACTCCGGAGTGGAGTACGAACAGTATGCCTTTCTGAACAGGGCTACTGGTCCTTATTGGTGGGCGTATACCCTGATGATGACCTGCAATGTGGTTTCGCCCCAGATCATGTGGTTCAAGAAAATACGTACCAGCATCGTGGTGTCCTTTATAATATCCATTGTAGTTAATGTCGGGATGTGGTTTGAGCGGTTCGTGATCATCGTGACCTCCCTTCACAGGGATTACCTCCCCTCTTCCTGGACAATGTTTTCACCGACATTTGTGGATATCGGAATATTTATCGGAACCGTGGGCTTCTTCTTTGTATTGTTCCTGCTCTATGCGCGCACCTTCCCGGTGATTGCCCAGGCAGAGGTAAAATCAATACTGAAGTCTTCAGGGGAGCGATATAAAAAACTGCGGGATGCCGGAAAACCCCTTTATCAAATGCCAAAAGGAGCAGGGGTCAGGGAAGCTAAGAAAGATACTGCCCCGGAGTCTGGGGAGGATAAACCGTCAAACGAAAAGAAGTAAGATATGGCATCAAAAGTAGTGCACGCATATTACAATGACGATGATATCCTGATGCAGGCAGTCAAAAAGGTAAAAGCTGCCAAACATCATATTGAAGAGGTCTACTGTCCTTTTCCTGTGCATGGGCTGGACAAGGCCATGGGGCTGGCTCCTACCCGGATTGCCATTACATCTTTTATGTATGGGTGTCTGGGGCTCATAGTGTCCATTGTGATGATGAATTACATCATGATCCAGGACTGGCCTCAGGATATAGGGGGAAAGCCGAGTTTCAGTTATATAGAGAACATGCCCGCCTTTGTGCCTATTATGTTTGAGATGACAGTATTCTTCGCTGCGCACCTTATGGTGATTACCTTTTATCTCAGAAGTCGTCTGTGGCCATTTAAAAAGGCAGAGAATCCAGATGTGCGAAGCACGGATGACCATTTTATCATGGAGGTTGAAGTTCATGGGGATGAAAAAAGTCTGACCGCCCTTTTGAAAGAAACTGGGGCTGTAGAAATCAATAGTGTAGAAAAGTAATATCCAACGATGAAGAATACGCTTATTTCAGCTGGCATACTGCTAATACTCATCTTCGGATTTGTGTCCTGTAAGGATACCAATCAACCGAACTACCAGTACATGCCCAATATGTACGAATCTGTGGGTTACGAAACCTACCAACAGGTTACCTGGCTCCCGGAAGGCACAGAGGCCATGACCCCGGTGCCAAATACTATCTCCCGTGGTTGGGTGCCTTACGAATTTGCCAATACTCCGGAAGGGAAGGAATTATCCCGCGTGGCGGAAAGCCCCCTGGACTCTCTTCAAAGCGAAGTGAACCTGGCCGTGGGTAAAGAACTCTACGATATTTACTGTGCTATATGTCATGGGAACAAGGGAGCCGGACAGGGAACCCTGGTAAAGCGTGAGAAGATCCTGGGAGTACCTTCCTATGCGGATCCTGCGAGAAATATCACCGAGGGCAGTACGTACCACGTGATATACTATGGCCTTAACTCCATGGGATCGTATGCCAACCAACTGAATCATGAGGAACGCTGGCAAGTAGCTGAATATGTGATGAAGTTAAAAGAAGACCTAACTCAATAAGATACCGATTGCAGATGTATACCTTCTCAAACAGACTTAAAATTGGATCCCTCATACTGATGGCCCTGGGGTTAGTGGGAATGGGGATTGGATTTGTTTCAGCTCCTACTACAGTCGAAGAAGCCAAAGCCATGGTGGCTTCCCACGATGATGGCCACGGAGGAGGGCATGATGAAGTTGCCCATGAGAGCAGTGCAGCAGCTTCCCATGCGGACGAGGGACACCAGATGGACCACGATGAGCATTTGCTGCATCAGCTACAAAACCGACCCTGGTCTGCTATGTATGTAGCTGCCTTCTTTTTCTTCATGATTGCGCTGGGAGTTCTTGCATTTTATGCGGTACAAAGAGCCTCACAGGCAGGATGGTCGCCGTTGCTGTTTAGGGTTATGGAGGGAATTACGGCCTGGCTGGTTCCCGGTGGGATTGTGTTGTTCGTGATCCTGCTCCTTTCTGTATTGCATATGAACCATTTGTTCGTTTGGATGGACGCCGACACTGTTGCCCATGATGAGTTGCTGCAAGGAAAGGCAGGGTACCTGAATCCGACATTCTTTCTGATCAGGGCAGCAATTTTCCTTGGGGGATGGATTGGTTACAGGGAGCTTTCCAGACGACTTTCACTGGCCCAGGATGCCGCGGACGACAATCGGAATTTTATAAAGAATTTTCGCTGGTCTGCCGGTTTTCTGGTTTTCTACCTCGTCAGTGAATCCATAATGTCCTGGGATTGGATCATGAGCCTGGATCCACACTGGTTCAGCACACTTTTCGGATGGTATGTATTTGCCAGCATGTTCGTATCCGGGATCACCGTCATCGCCATGGTAAGCATATACCTGAAATCCAGGGGGTATCTTCCTGATGTGAACGACAGTCATATTCATGATCTGGCTAAATTCATGTTCGGTATCAGTATTTTCTGGACCTATCTTTGGTTCGGGCAATTTATGCTGATCTGGTATGCCAATATCCCTGAAGAGGTTACTTACTTTGTGACGCGTATCGAAAATTATTCCATGCCATTCTGGGGCATGGTGGTTATGAATTTTATTTTCCCCTTGCTGGTTCTGATGAACAGCGATTACAAGCGTCTTAACTGGTTTGTCATAATGACCGGAATAGTCGTACTTTTAGGACATTACCTGGATGTTTTCAACATGGTCATGCCCGCTACCGTCGGGGATCAATGGTATATAGGTGTTCCGGAGATCGGGGCGGTGCTCTTTTTCGGAGGTGCTTTTATTTTCTGGGTATTCCGTGCCTTGACCAAGGCTCCTTTGCAACCTGTGCGAAATCCTTATATAGAAGAAAGTCGCCAGTTTCATTATTAAAAAGAATCATTAGAGAATAATATTCGTTCATACAATGACAGCATTATTGACGATAACGGTTTTAGTTTTGGTTGCCATAGCTATCTGGCAGATGACCAAGATCTTTGAATTATCCCAGATCAAGGCTAAAGCAGGGGAGAGTTCTGAAGTAGCAACAGATGAGGATAACAAGTACAACGGCTACCTGATGTTTGCCTTCCTCGTTTTCATTTACGGACTGACCATTTTCAGCTTCTGGAAATACAGCAAGTTCATTCTGCCTGAAGCGTCTTCTGAACATGGGGCTGAGTACGATTCGTTGATGTTGGCTTCCATGGTCATTATATTTATTGTGCAAACGATCACCCAGGCACTACTTCACTATTTTGCTTATAAATACAGGGGTAAAAAAGGTAAAAAAGCCTTGTTTTTTGCTGATAATGATCGCCTTGAGTTTATTTGGACCATTATTCCGGTAATCGTTCTGGCAGGGTTGATCCTTTGGGGGCTTTATACCTGGACCAATATCATGGATATTAATGAGGATGATGATCCGCTTATAGTAGAATTATATGCCCAGCAGTTCAACTGGACTGCCCGCTATGGTGGTTCCGACAATGTATTGGGGGAAGCCAATGTGCGTTTAATTGACATTGACAAGGCCAATGTGCTGGGATTGGACGAGTCCGATCCAAATGCATCAGACGATGTCATTGTCAAGGAACTGCACCTTCCCGTAGGACGGAAAGTAAACTTTAAATTTCGCTCACAGGATGTGCTGCACTCGGCTTACATGCCGCATTTCAGGGCCCAGATGAATTGTGTGCCCGGAATGATTACCGAATTTTCATTTACCCCCTCTGTGACTACTGCTGAAGTAAGGCTGCGCCCGGAAATAGTGGATAAAGTAGCAAGGACCAATGCCATCAGGGCTGAAAGGGCAGCGAATGGGGAACCTAATTCAGACCCATGGGAATTCGATTATGTATTACTTTGTAACAAGATTTGCGGAAAATCACACTACAATATGCAAATGAAGATTGTGGTGGAGACGGAAGAAGAATATAATGCCTGGCTTGAGAGCCAGCAGACCTTTAGCCAGACCATGGCGTCAATACAGTAAAAAATTAGCTAGGAAAAAGAATAAAATAAGAGAAAAATTATGTCAGTACAGGCACATGATTTGACCGAGGACCATGCCCATGACCACGGTCATCACCACAAAGAGACGTTTGTAACTAAATATATATTCAGCCAGGATCACAAAATGATTTCCAAACAGTATCTGATCACTGGTTTGATCATGGGAATCATCGGGATTGGCATGTCCCTGTTATTCAGAATGCAACTCGCCTGGCCGGGACAATCCTTTCCAATATTTGAGGCTGTTCTCGGGAAATGGGCCCCTGACGGAGTTATGGATGCTGATATGTACCTGGCACTGGTTACCATCCACGGGACCATCATGGTTTTTTTCGTTTTAACGGCCGGGCTTAGCGGTACCTTCAGTAACCTGCTTATCCCGCTTCAGATAGGTGCCCGGGATATGGCATCCGGTTTTCTTAACATGGTGTCTTACTGGTTGTTTTTCACCTCCAGCATTATCATGGTAATCTCCCTTTTCGTGGAAGCAGGTCCGGCAGCAGCCGGGTGGACGGTGTATCCTCCGCTCAGCGCCCTGCCTATGGCACAGCCAGGGTCGGGAATGGGTATGACTTTGTGGCTGGTATCGATGGCCATATTCATAGCTTCTTCGCTTTTAGGGTCATTAAATTATATCGTGACGGTCATAAACCTTCGTACCAAAGGGATGTCAATGA
>JARRLI010000036.1:0-8400 GCA_037387145.1 Robiginitalea sp.
TTAAAAAGGCCATTTACGAACTGGGCCCTACCGGTTTTCCTTTTGAAAAGTTCGTAAGTTCGATCTTGAACTATTCTGGACACAGGACCGAAATCAATCAAATGTATAAGGGGTACTGTGTGGCACATGAAATTGACGTGGTCGCAACAGGCAAGGAGGGAGTAACACTTATCGAGTGCAAGTTTCATTCTGATCAGGGCAAAAAATGTGATGTAAAGATCCCCCTGTATATCCATTCCCGTTTTCAGGATATCGCCCGCTGGCATGCTGGTCAGAGAGACAATTCTTCCAGCATGAAACCCGGATGGGTAGTCACCAATACCAGATTTACTAGGGATGCACAACAATACGGTAAATGCGCAGGCCTTTACCTGCTCAGTTGGAACTACCCTCCAAAAAACAGCCTTAAACGCCGCATCGACCGCTCTGGGCTTTATCCCCTTACGGTGAGCACCCTGCTCAGTTCCCGCGAGAAGGAATTGCTTCTGGACCGTGGGGTAGTACTGTGCAAGTTTTGGGGTGCGGCCGGATGTGTTACCGGATCCAAGTACTTGCTGGATACAGGTAGCCGGGCCATTCTGGTGGACTGCGGGATGTTCCAGGGGCTCAAGGCGCGGAGGCATCTCAACCGGGAGCCCTGGCCGGTACCCCCATCTTCCATTGACGCGGTGTTTATTACCCATGGGCATCTGGACCATGTGGGTATGCTACCCCGGTTGGTGAGGGACGGTTTTTCCGGGCCGATCTACGGGACGACACCCAGTCTTGAAATTGCGCGTATCGTAATGGAGGACAGCGCAAAGATCCATATGGAAGAGGCTGAACGTGCAAAGAAGGAGGGGTACAGCAAACACAAAGAACCGCTGCCTTTGTATACTCTTGAGGATGCCCGTGCAGCTATTCGTTTATTTCAGGCCGTCCCGAGAGATACCTGGGAAACAGAAAGTGAAGGGATTCGTTTTCGGTTCCGGTATAATGGTCATATTCTGGGTGCCTGCTTCATTGAAGTGGAACTGGGTGAAAAGCGGATGGTTTTTTCAGGAGACGTTGGCCGGCCCGAGGATGAGTTACTGGCTCCGCCTGACCGCCCTGAGCGGGCGGATATCCTGCTGCTGGAAAGTACTTATGGGAACAAAAACCATCCCGAAACTGACATAGAATCCCTTTTGGCGTCCCACATCAACGAAACGGTACGGCAGGGAGGGGTATGCATTATTCCCAGCTTTGCCGTTGAACGATTGCAAACGGTTATGTACATGCTGTGGAAATTGATTCAGGCAAATCGTATCCCGGCACTTCCAGTATATGTAGACAGCCCGATGGGGGAGAATGTGCTGGAGCTTTTTGAGCGCTTTCCTCATTGGCACAAACTATCCCAGGATCGGTATAGAAAAATGCGCGGGCAGATGCACATAATTGCCGAGTACAGCGAAACCTGGAAGGCCATTGATGACCCAAGGCCCAAAGTGGTGGTTGCAGGAAGCGGAATGCTCAGCGGTGGGCGTGTACTTACATATCTGAGCCAGTTGCTGGACCACTCAAGCACCCGTATCCTGCTGGTGGGGTATCAGGCAGAGGGCACCCGGGGACGGAATCTTCTGGAGGGGGCACATGAACTGAAGATATTCGGAAAATATATCCCGGTGGCTGCTCGTGTTGAGGTCCTGGAAACCCTTTCTGCCCATGCGGACCAGAGTGAATTGCTGCACTGGATCGCTGACCTTGAAAGCCCTCCGGAACAGCTTTTTCTGGTCCACGGCGAACCTACGGCCCTTGATGCCCTGCGGGTCAAGCTTGATCAGGAGAAGGGCTGGAAGGCCCGTATCCCTGAACTCTTTGAAGTGGTGGAAATCCCCCTGGAAAAGGGCTGATCAATATCATGGACTGCCAACATCGAATTATGTATCTTTCATGTTACCAAAAGTAATTTCCATGAAAAGTGCACCCCGCCAAGCCAAATCAGACATCTGGGACCAGCGGACACAAGCTATGAGTAGGGATTTGCAATTTATCTCCAGGCTTCTGGGCGCCCAGGTCTACGAAAGACAGCACCCGAACCTTTTTGAACGCCTGCAGGAGTTTACACAAGAGGTTAAAGAGTTACAGGCCTCACTCAGCAGGCTGGGTAAAGATCAGCAGGAGGAACTCGCAGCCTTTGAGAACAATTTAATATATTGGAAAGCAAGGGTCTATGAATTTATTGAAAGCCACATCTAGGAAGATTTAACTCCACTAATACGAGTTCATGACCAAAAAGTTACAAAATAAAGCGTTGCCCGCCCTGCTTACGGTTTGTTTCTTCCTGTTGCTGCAGGGCTGCGCAAGTATCAAGGTGGAGCACTCCTATAAAAACCCGGAAATAGTCCTTTTTCACGCCAACCGGGTATTGGTGGTGGGCATGACTCCAGATTTTGGGACACGGGAGAAATTTGAGACACAAATGCAGGAGAAGTTCGACCAGCAGGGGGTAGAGGCCGTGCGGAGTATCGACCTGTTCGATGTTACCTTCACAGCTTCACAGCGGACCGAAGAGGAACTGGACAGGGTGGAGCAACAATTGCTGGACAAGGATTTTGACGCTATCCTTTTTACAAAACTGGTGGATAGGGATACCCAGGTCAGCCTGGGGTATCAGATCCAGGAAATGGGCAAAACCTACGACCGCTTCCGTGACGACTACCTTATCCACCAGGGGATTTACTACGACCAGGACGAAACCCGCAGGAGGGAGGAGTATTTTGCAGAAACTTCCCTTTATTGCATCTGTGTAGGCAAGGAACGGGAACTTATCTGGCGCTCAAACCTTCGCATAAGCCAAACCCGGAATCAGACTAAGTTGATCCGTAAATATGTGGAGTTACTCGTTTCCTCCCTGGAGGAACAGCAATTGATCATTGGGCACGATCCCTTCTGAAGGAATTACTATAAAAGCGGACTGAGTGTTCTGGCAGCGCCTTCTCCAAGGCGTTGGAGCCAGGGGCGTTTTGCAAAGTTTTCATAATCCAGTTCGATGCTCTTCCGGCTGTCGACTTCAAAATATTCCCGTAGCTTCACCGCTGTTTCCGGCTCATAGACCACTGCATTTACTTCATAGTTATGCTGGAAACTCCGATCATCCACGTTGGCTGTTCCGATAGTGCACATCCGGTCGTCCACGGTAATGATCTTACTGTGCAGAAAACCCTCGGGATATAAGAATACCCGAACCCCTGCTTTCAGGAACCGCTGGAAGTACGAACGGACACACCAGGAAACCAGGGTGCTGTCCACTTTGGCCGATAACAGCAGGCGAACATCCACCCCGCTAAGGGCGGCTGTATGCAAGGCGGTCAAAATAGCATGGCTGGGGATGATATAGGGATTGGTAATATAGAGGTGGCTTCTCGCACTGTTGATGAGAAAGAAATAGAGTTTCTCCATGGTAGCAAATTCATCATCAGGGCCGGAGGCCAGAATTTGCACACAATGGGTCCCCGGTGGCTCCCGGAACAAAGGAGCCTGGATCTCGAGTTTATTTCCGCTCACCAATTCCCAGTCATTTATGAACACCGTATCCAGTTGATGTGCTGCACTTCCGCTCACCTTCAGGTGCATGTCATGCCACATCCCCAGGTCACTGTCTCCTTTCAGGTATTTATCCGAAATGTTGATGCCCCCCGTGAAAGCTGTCTTTCCATCTATCACAATGATTTTGCGGTGGTTTCGGTAATTCAGGGAGGTGAGGAACCTTCCAAACCGATAAGGAAGGAAATTATGGACTTCTATGCCCGCCTCTCGCAGTCTCCTAAGGTAGGCACGGCTCAGGGAAAGACTGCCTATACTGTCGTAGATGAGCCTTACCTCCACTCCTGCAGCCTCCTTCTCGACAAAAAGGTCCAGCAATCGGTCTGCGAGTTCCCCTTCCTCAAAAATATAGTACTGCACATGAATAGTTTCCCGTGCAGCCTGCAGGGCTTCGAAAATGCGGGAAAATGTGTTTTCCCCATCCTTCAGGAGTTCCAGGTTATTATCACAGGTTAGGGGATAGCCGGTTTGCTTTTCTATTAAGGTCTGGATCTGGCACATCCTTTTATTCTTCAGGGATGTTTTGGATTTGGGAGGGGCAGGCAGCCGTAAATGCTTGGAATAGCTTTTTTGTTTTCGACGGTTTCGGCCGATCATTAGGTATAAAAGAATGCCTCCTACTGGAATGGTGAAGATGGCTAACAGCCAAGCCAATGTCTTCGAGGGTCGTATCCCATTCAGTAGGAGGCTAACAATAATTGATATTGCTATCAGTATGTAAAGAACACTGCCTAATAAGGTCCACTCCACATTACAGCTTTTACTGTAAAATTACTGTAATTATAAATTATCGGAATGTACCAGGTACTATTTTTACATCAACTTAAAATTAATAGGAATGCTATAGGGTACACTTACATTTCTGTTTCGCTGTCTTCCCGGTTTCATATCCGGAAGTGAAGCTATAATGCGTGCTGCTTCCTTTTCGAGTGATGGGTCCGGACCGCGTGTCCTTATTTTAGTGATCTTGCCATCACTTCCTATTACAAACTGTACGAATACCCGTCCTTCAATTCCAAGTTCCTCGGCCGTTTTGGGATACATGAATTTCTGTTGGACATGTTTCTGCATCATTTCATTAAAACAGGTTTTTTTATCAGCGGCATTTTCGCATCCGGGGAAGATTGGTGCCTGTTCAATTACGGCAAAGGGAACCACAATTTCTTCCTCTTCTTCCTCCAAATTAATATCGGAGGCGTCCAGCACATCCGCAACCACTGTTTCCTGGCTGATTTCGGTACTCTCAATAACGGTTTCTTCCACCTCCTCAGTATCTTCGATTACTTCGATAATCTCTGGAGCTGCGGGCGGTGGGGGTGGAGGGGCCGTGCGCAGGATTTCGGTTTGGGGAACATCTTCATCCAGGGTTTCAACACCTACCAGTTGGACAATTTCGTCTTGAACACTGTCATAGGTTTTGTACTCCATTGCTCTCCATGTTAGAAAGAGCACAATAGTCAGGCCTATTACAAAATAGAGCCCACTATCTCGATTCAAATCGGCTTTAGGATTCTTTTTGACTTTCATGGCTGTTAATTTTTGGCTGTTACTAATATGACAACAAATTACCCCCATTATAGGGTCTGAACTATGATTTTCGTCATATTATGGCTGATATTTTATGAAATCCTTAACTAAAGACCTGAATAATGAAAAGGTAAAAAGGTATTGCAAAGGTGAATCTTAGGGGGAAAGTAACGGCCGGAGCCATAAAGAGTGGATGGAATGAATGGGGACAGTTTTCAGGTTATCCCACCCTACAGGGTGTTTTTTTCCCGGAGCCGACAGGACTCCAAATAGAAATTATACACCTCTTCCACCTTCTTTAGCTTACCCGTTTCAAGTGCAGACATTAATGCAGCACAGTCATGGAAATATTGAAGCAACCGCTGGCGTTTTAACCCAAACATACCCTGGGTGACCCGGACCATTTCCGGACTGCCCTCGCGGAAGAAAAGGGGATAGTAATCTACATAATTATTATCGTCATGGACGAACTCCCGGTGGTACCAGGTGAGCTCCCTTTGCCTTCTGATGACCTGCAGGAAGACCTGTTCCGTTCCGGATTGTACATAGTAGCGGAACCGGAAAAATGCCGCATCTTCCCGAAGGGGGATGGATTCAAATACGCGGTTTCCTGCCCCATACCCCAGGATATCTTCCGGACCGTATTTCCTTTTGGATTTTTTGGGAGCTCTAAAACGGATGCGGGCATAAATTTCCACAAAAGGTTCCGCAGACCGGTCCCGGACCATTCCCTGAATGGTATCTCCTTCCAGGGTGATGATATAGCCTGGCTCGTATCCCTTCTTCTGGGCGATCAGGGGAATCGCCAGCAGGAGCAGCAAACATGTGAGCCATCGGTTCAGATATTGTTCCAGAGTACGCATTTGGGATATGCGCTTCAAGAATAAAGCCAAAGCCCATTATTTTCGACAGATTACACTGTCGCCGCGACCAAAGGTAGGAACACGATAGCTTACATTGGTGAATCAGCCGCATGGCCAAAACTCAGATGCCGGTCCCTTACCCTGCCAAAACGCGTGAGCAGCATATCCATCAGGTAGTTCTGGTAGACCCGCCAGGGCCGTTTGGAACCGTTTTTGGGCAGGATGTGTTTCGCCCGTTTCATGTACCCGGAATCCAGGGGGAGGAATTCCTCAGCCTGAATATCAGCTGGCACTTCCGGGACCACTGCGTCATATCCTTTACGGTCCATATAGTTAAGGATCCTGCAAACCAGGTTGGCGGTCAGGTCCGTTTTCAGCGTCCAGGAATTGTTGGTATACCCAAAGGCAATGGCAAAATTGGGAACCCCGCTCATCATCATTCCTTTGTAAACCAGTGCATCGTGGGTATCCAGTGGCTTCCCGTCAATTGATATCAGGGCACCTCCGAGGAGTTTCATCTTCAGTCCGGTAGCAGTAACGATGATATCCGCTTCAAGTACCTCCCCGGATTTCAGGGCAATTCCCTTGGGAGTGAATTGTGAGATTTCCTCGGTTACCACATTGGCTTTTTGTTCTTTAATAGCCTGGAAGAGATCCCCGTCAGGGATTACACAGAGCCTTTGGTCCCAGGGATTGTAATTGGGGTTGAAGTGTTTTTCCACCTCATATCCCTGCGGAAGCTCTGCAGCAGCCCCTTTCATGAGCAGCCGTTTCATGCGCTTGGGAAAGGCGCGGGAAAATCCGAACAGTACCATGGTCAGCATCAGGTTCCTCCATCGCGTCAGCCGATAGGCCAGGCGCCCCGGGAGCCATTTGTTGAGTGCGACATATAGCCCGTTCCTGTTGGGCAGTTTCATAATGTAGGTAGGTGAACGCTGCACCATGGTGACATGGGCGGCCTTTTCGGCCAGGGTAGGCACCAGGGTCACAGCCGTTGCCCCGCTGCCGATCACCGCTACCTTCTTCCCAGTATAATTGAGGTCTTTGGGCCAGAACTGGGGGTGAATGATGGCGCCCTGAAAGCTTTCCTCTCCTTTGAAGGCGGGCCGGTACCCTTCCTCATAACTGTAATAGCCTGCACACATGTAGAGAAACCGGGTCTCCAGGGTGGAGGTCGTATCTCCATGGGCCACTTCCAGCGACCAGCAGGCGTCTTGCCCGGACCAGTCAGCCGATAGCACTTTGTGCCCGAAGCGGATTTTCTGATCGATCCCGTTCTCCGCTGCGGTTTCTTTCAGGTAGTTGCGGATGGAGGCCCCGTCCGAAAGCGACTGTGGGTTTTCCCAGGGCTTGAAGCGGTAGCCGAAGGTGAACATGTCCGAATCCGAGCGGATTCCCGGATAGCGGAACAGGTCCCAGGTGCCCCCGATGCGCTCCCGGGCCTCCAGGATGGCATAGCTTTTGCCGGGACATTTTTCCTGTAGCCAGTAGGCAGTGCCGATGCCTGATATTCCGGCTCCCACGATGATGACATCAAACTTTTCCATTTTTGTTGCGCTGCTAGTTGAACCTCCAGGAATTACTTCCCGGCCTTGAACCGGTCAAACTGTACTCCCTTGGTACGTCCATTGGATACCGTGAAACTGATAACCGCCCCATCCGGTCCCCGCATGAATGCTACCTCTCCCATAAAGAAGACATCCCCGCTAAAGGTGTCCTCCTCCACAGCGGAAAGTTCTATGGGTTCCATGTTACGGTGGGACGCGATCAGGATGCTGTCCTTTACAGAAATCTCGTAAAAAGTCTCCAGTTCTTCACTAAAATACCTCCCAGTAAAGGCCTGCAGTGCTTCGGCCGCGGGCTGGTAATCCGGCAGGCGGTCTAGGATCATTTCATTGCCCCCCTGGTAGTGAATAGCACGGATATATTCCCCTGAGGTATCGGCCTTGAACGCAATGCTGGCATCTACTCCCTGATATGCGAGGGAGTCCGGTGCCAGGGGCTCCAGCCCCAGGGAGGACTGCCCTGCAGGATATGCTGTTAGGGCACCATCTTCCAGTTTGAATTCGATAATCAAACCGAGGTTGTTGGCTCTGAATTTCCCGGTGTATTGCTCAAGGGTCTCTGCATCCATGGTAAACACGGAAGCCGTTTTGGTATCGTCTGCTGTTTCCGTTTCCAGGGATTCTGAAAAATAGAGATCCGCAATTTTCCCGGCCGTGGCCCCTGAAAAGGAGGCGTTGTTGCTCAGGGTAATGACACCTGATTGGATTTCGGGGAAATAAAGCAGCATGGCGCGGTGGGCAATATCTGCCCCCCCATGTGCGTATTGTTTCAAGCCTTTGTAGTTACGCACACCAATGCCCAGGCCATAGTCCAGGGTGTCCCCGTTTTTGAGGATATCCGGGGTTACCAGTTTTTCAATTCCATCCTTACCGCCTACCTG
>JARRLI010000037.1:0-8983 GCA_037387145.1 Robiginitalea sp.
CACGAATCCCTTTTCGATCAGGGAGGTCACGCCGGGTATCACACAATTGTAGGCACTTTCTCCGGGATAACCTGTCCGATAGTAAACATCCGGATTGAAAATGAGATACCCCCGGCTTGCATAGAAGGAATAATTAATAGTCGACCTCCCTGGAGATGGGGTCCAGTGCCGGTGCAGGCGGTCTGAACTCTTTTCATAGAAGTTAACAATCATCGGGTACTTCTTTGACGGATCAAAGCCCTCGGGTTTTACCAGCATCCCGGTGAGCTCCTTCCCATCCAGGGAATTCCATTTCACAAGTTCAATAGTGCCCCAACTGTAGTTCTCCTGCTGTGGGTTGGCCTGGCTAATTCGTGCCTGGGTTTTAAAATCCATATCACTAACATGGAGGTCGGGGAATTCCTTAAACGATTCACGTGTAAACAGCAGCTTATCAGATTCTTTTGCTTTTTTGGGAATCCCATAGCGGTAGGGGCCGCTTATAAGCTGCCCCACAGTATTCCTCCTGGGATCAAAGGTGGCATAGCCGCTGCCCTTGTCATTTTCATTAAATGTAGTCAGCAACCATGGCCCACGCGGGTCCAGGTATTTCTGTTCTTTATCCAGGGTTATATAGCGATAGACTGTTTGAGTCTCCCTTCCACGGGTGAGCCGCTCGGATGCCCCCGTCTCCGGATCGAACTTCCAGAGATCGTACCGGTCATACAGGATCAGATCTTTGTCCTTTTCCGTCCAGCCTGCCACCCCATATGGCCAGGGTGGGCTTGGGGTATCATGTAATTCATTATAGAACAATTGCCCTTTTGTCAATACTTTCAGATCCTGTGCGGGAATATTATAAGTAATCCAGGTACTGTCCATCAGGTCGTAGCCAAAGACATAGGATCCTGCAGGGCTCAGACTGACCCGGCCCGCAACCCCGGTGAGGATCTTCTGGGTCGATCCGTCTTCCAGTTTGACCAGGGCATAATCCCGTGCCCGAAGGCCGGTCCACTGACGCTCGAGGTCATAGGGTGCGCCAGTGCTTACCAGGGCAAAGGAGGCATTCCCCTCCGCTCCCAGAGTAAGATCTGGATAGGCCTCCGTGGCCAGTTGCTGGATATTCCCCGAGGGTAAGTGAAATACCGAAGTATAGGCCTTGACCGTATCATTTTTCACCTGCATTTCCTGTACGGTGTAAAGGCGGGGTTCGTCATAGGTCCAGACCTCTACATTGACGATCTCCTCCGGCAACAGGGAGGTGTCCCGGACTACCGGAGGCGCCGCCAGCCCAAAATACATCCGTGATTCATCTTTTGAGAAATGCACCTCAGCATATCGGGAAGGCCTCAGGTCCCCATCCAAAGGAACAGGCCCTGCTACTTGTTCAGCCGCCTTCATCCCCTCTGTCCAGTAATACAGCCGGGTAGGCCTAATCTGTACTTTGGTCGTATCCTCATCTGCGATGAAGCCAAGATGCGTTCCGGAATCGCTGAAATTCAATTTATAGTATTTGGCATTTTTCGCCAGGTGCACGGTCTTGAGCAGTTCTTTTTCCAGGTCCAGCACATAGACCCCTGCTCCCGCATCCTCCTCTTCACCGGTGGTCACAAAGGCCAGACGTTTGCCTTTTTTGGCGAAGTGGTAGTCGGTAACGAATTTGAAGGTGTCCTGCCTTCCGCTGGCCAGTTCCCGAAGGACGAGGTGATACCCGTTCTTCTTGCCGGGCTTTTTGGCTTTCTTGGGTTCCTGCTTCTGGGTGGTATCCTTCTCCGCTGGATTTTCTTCAGACGCCTCTTCTACCTGATAGGCAATGTAACCAGCCCAGTGTTCAGGGATCCTGTACCCGCGGATTCGGGCAATCTTCTCCAATGTACCCCCGGCAAGATTATATATGCCAAGGCTATCCTTCGGAAGGTCTTTCTTTTTAACCTTCCTTCGATTCATTTCCATAACGCTGTCTTTCCATGCCTTTATGGTAAAGAGGGCGTATCTGGAGTCATACGTAAACTTGCCTTTCTCGGCCCGGTCGTAGCTAAATACAGGAGTGCCTTCTGATTGTTTGATTTTTAGGAACTGATCGGCCTCCCCCTGCTCAAGGCTATAGATCACATACCTGCCGTCAGGGGAAATTTCTTCGTTTTCAATGGTGTTCCAGATGTTAAAATCAGCGTGGTCCAGTGCTTTCTTCTGGGAGAATACAGCGCTTGCGAATATCATTAAAAAAGCAGCAAAGATGGGCTTCATAGAAAGTGTTTAGAGGTTTTGCCAAAGATAGTATTTCTGGCCCACCTCACGAAGAGTAACCGATTCGGCTCAAGGCCCTTATCGGTAGAAGTTCATCTCGTCCATATATTTCCAAACCGCCTCTGGCAGCAGTGGCCTGATGTTTTTCCCGGCCTTGTGCTGTTTGCGGATAAAGGTGGCTGAGATTTCCATAACAGGGGCGTCCACCCGATGGATTCTGGGGTGTTCCCTAAACTGTTCCGGTGCTTCCTTTTGGGAAATTCTGGGGTAAACATACAGTTCGTAGTAAGAAAGGATCGCCTCGTAATTCTTCCATTTGTGAAAGGACTTGAGGTTATCTTCTCCCATGATCAGGGAAAACAGGTGGCGTTCCCCGAATTTCTCCTGAAGGTGGGTCAGGGTGTCGATCGTATAGTTTGGCTGTTGCAGCTTGAACTCTATATCGGAAACCGTCAATTTTGGATAGTCCCTCACGGCTTCGGATACCATCTGATACCGGTGGTGATTATCCAGCAGGCTTTCTTTCTGTTTAAAAGGACTTTTCGGAGTGACCACAAACCAGACCTCATCCAGATCGGAAAATTCGGCCAGGTGGTTTGCGATGATCAGGTGCCCCACATGAATAGGATTGAACGTGCCGAAAAATAAGCCGGTTTTTTTCATTGATAAACAAGCTAGGGTCTAAGTGGCCAAATCCGGAGCTTCACCTGCTACCCCCACATAGGCCGCAACCAGTTGATAAGCTTCCTCCAGGGCGTTATCCAATTCGTAATTCTCGATGATCTGATCAAACTGCGGGGCCGTGGCAAGTTCTAACGAGGCCTTGGCGATGCGCATATTGATCTTATCCTCACTCTCCGTGCTGCGTTTTTTAAGCCGGATCTTAAGTTCATCGACACTGGGCGGTTTGACAAAAACAGCCAGGGTTTGTTCCGGGAATTTCTTTTTTATACGCAATCCCCCCACCACGTCAATGTCGAAGATCACATTCTTGCCTTCAGCCCACAGCCGTTCCACCTCATTGTTCAGGGTCCCGTAGAAATTATCCCGGTAGACCTCCTCCCATTCCAGAAAATCTTCATTCTTTATGTGGTTCTTGAATTCGGGAATAGTCATGAAGTAATAATGCTCTCCATGTTTTTCCTCAGGCCTGCGCGGGCGTGAGGTGGCTGATACCGAGAAGGCGAGGTTTAGTTCCGGTTGTGAAAGCAAATGCCTCACGATGGTAGTTTTGCCACTGCCTGAGGGGGCGGAAAAAACGATTAGCTTACCTCCCTTCATCAGAGCACGTTGAGCATTTGTTCCTTGATCTTTTCAAGTTCGTCCTTCATCTGCACTACTACTCGTTGCATGGAAGCGTCGTTAGCTTTGGAACCAATTGTGTTGACCTCCCTTCCGATTTCCTGACAGATAAACCCAAGCTTTTTTCCATTTGAGTCCTCAGAGTCCAGGGTGCTAAGGAAGTATTCCAGGTGTTTCGCCAGGCGTACCTTTTCCTCCGTCACGTCATATTTCTCAAGGTAGTAGATCAATTCCTGTTCAAAGCGGTTCGAGTCTACTTTTTCTCTAAGCTCGCCGACAGCCTTTTCCAGTCGTAGTCGAATGGCTTCCAGGCGTTCCTTGTCTAACGCTCCAACGCGTTCCAAAAGCTTTTGGATCGTTTTTATACGGCCCTCAAAGTCCGACTCCAGGGTTTTACCCTCCTCGAGGCGAAATCCTTTTACATCCTCCAATGCCTTTCCCAGGGTCTGCTCAATAGCACTGAACTCTTTCTGGTCGACCTCTTCTCGTTGGGTGCGAAGCGCATCCGGCATACGTAGAGACATCTCCAGCAAGCGTAGTTTATCTCCTCCGGCAATATTCCCCAACTGTTCCATATAGGTGCGGACCACAGGTTCATTGATCTGAGTCGACGTTTCCTCTCCGTTAGCCTCTACATAGAGCCCGAAATCAATCTTTCCCCGATTAAGGGCGCGTGCAATGGTGTTTCGAAATTCGAGTTCCTTTTCCCTGTACGCATGTGGTACTCTGGCATTGATGTCGAGGCTTTTGCTATTAAGGGATTTTACTTCTACCGTAATCTTTTTTCCAGGAAGCTGAAGTACGTGCTTTCCGAAACCGGTCATGGATTGGATCATATCCAGAATTATTTTCCCAAAGGTAATAAATTAGGAAGGGAAGGAATACCTTCAGGCCTGTTTATCCATTGTCCCTGGGCATCCAATTGTCAGCCCCTAGAAGGTTCCTGAGGTTCTGATCTATTCGGGAACAAATACAAACATAAAATCCTCGGGGGTCCGGGACAGAGAGGAATAGCTTTCATCCATCGGATAAGTTTTCCCTTCCCTGTCGGTAAATAGCTTCGATATCTCATATTTGATCAGGTTCCATCCCGGTTTCAGGGAGAGGTTGTAGCTGACCTGCCTGGAAAAATTTTCTTCCTGGTTCACAGCATAGGAATCCGTGGAACAGCTGCCTTTTACACTTCCTGCCTCATCCACAAAGATCCAGTCAAGAATATACCCCTCTTGGAAGTTAAAGCCTCCCATTTCCATGATTCCTGAAGCAAAAGGCTGAGAGCTGGCAGCTAACAAATATCCAAGACGTTTTTTCTCTTCCATGTTTACCAGATTGAAAACACCCATAGTGGTCATCCGGGTAACGGGTTGGTCCCCATTCACTACCTGCAGGCTGTCTCCATAACAACTGAATACCTGCTCCAGTGTCATCAGGGAAGAACTCCATCCTCGGGATGGCCGCGAATCCTGTGCTTCCACCTCTTTTTTGATCGTTTCCATAAAATCCGGCTTCAGGGAAATGCTGAAGTTGCCACCCTGATCTACAGAACCTACCACAATGGGTTTGGTGAGCCCTGTTACCACTTCGCCTGAACCGAGTGACCAGTCCGGGATGTTACCCGTAATGGCCTCCTGGGAGAAAAGCTGCATCTGGAATAGTGCTAATACCAGTAGGGTGGCTATGCGTTTGGGCTTATTCATCGCTTCAATTTAATTTGTCAGTCTCAATTCCTGTATGCTACTTTCCGGTTAAACCAGCACAACAGGGGCGGCAAAAAAGTCTGCGGCGAGAGGCGTCTAAAGTTCACGCACCCAGATATTACGATAGCTTACCCGACTGTTATCCCAATGGTCCTGAAGACGGATCGGACCTTTTCCATGCGGTGGATTTTTAGGCCATCCAATATAGGGGGTGGTCCCCCTGATCTCAGCATGGTCCTGTACAAGTACTCCATTGTGCAGAACGGTCATCGTGCCTGATCTGACCTTCGCTCCATCGTCGTTAAATACGGGCGAATGATAGATAATATCATAACTGTTCCATTCCCCGCTTGGAACGGATGCCCTGGCCAGCGGGATATGTTGTTTATAAATGGAGGCTACCTGCCCGTTGACATAGGTATCATTGTCATTGTTGTCCAGTACCTGGACTTCATAAAGGTTGTTCAGAAACACGCCACTATTCCCCCGGCTCTGCCCTGCGCCCTGTATCTCAGAAGGAGAACGCCACTCGATATGCAGCTGGATATCTCCAAAATTTTGTTTGGTCTGAATATCCCCGGTCTTGTCCTTTACAGTCATACTGCCATCATTGTTGAGGTGCCAAACCACATCTGAACTATCCCGGGTCATCACCCAACTGTCGAAGTCCCTCCCGTCAAAAAGGATGATGGCATCACTTGGGGCACCCTGCTGCCCAAAAGGGTCCACGGCACTCGGAACAGGCTCATATAACTCAGTCTCTTCTGGTTTGACAGGTTCAACTCCCTGGTATTCCTCATGCACAATCCCCTGTTGATCCTCCGGGGTCATTTCCTTACTAAGTTTTCCGGGGGCACAGGAGGCCAGGATAAGCAGGAGGAACGGAAAAAATTGCTTACCTCTCATACTATAAGGGCTTTATCCTGATGCTGCGGTAAGCTACCACATCCCCGTGGTCCTGCAGTCCGATCTTTCCTGTATGGAACACACCAAAGCCCTCCCAGCCTGCAAATTTTGATTCGGCAACCATGGCATCCCAGGAATCATCCCCAAGGGGGAACCGAACGATCTCCTCTCCGTTCATCACAACCATTCCTTCACCCTTCTGATAATCAACCGTGATCTCACAACGGTTCCATTCTCCTGCAGGCTTAGTGACATCCCTGCTGGGGGACACCATATCGTATAAAGCACCTGCCTGATGGGACGTGCCATTTTTGGCATCCGAATGACGTTCATTGTCCAAAACCTGTATTTCCGGGCCTGTCTGGTAAGGTTCTCCATATTTGGGGTCTTCCCTGACGCCCCAGAAAATTCCTGAATTTCCTCCTTCGGAGATCTTCCACTCCAGGGAAAGGACGAAATTTGTGAATTCCTGATGGGTTACCAGGTTGTAATTGGCTCCTTCCGGCTTGTTCTCCGGCGGATAAAAGACCATGGCCCCTTCTTCAATTTTCCATTGATCCGGCACACCCTCCATGCCGTAGCCTTTCCAGGAATCCATGGAAGTTCCGTCAAAAAGAGTGATCCAATCGTTTGTTTGCGCTTTTTCCTCAATGGCAGCAGCTCCCTGCGCATCCATGTCCGGAGGTGTTTTAGAAGACTGGTCCTTACAACCAGAAAATACAAGGGTTGCCAAAATTAAAATGCGTGTCATTTGTTTCATAGTTTAGTTGGTTTGTCCTAATATTTTTCGAAGTATTTCCTTGTCTGTATCGCCTCCGGCAAAGTCGTCAAAAGTTTTCTCTGTTGCTTCGATGATATGGTTCTGAATGAACCTGGCACCTTCACGGGCACCCTGTTCAGGAGATTTTATGCAACATTCCCATTCCATCACAGCCCACACATCGCAACCATACTGGGTCAATTTTGAGAATATAGTCTTGAAATCGATCTGTCCGTCCCCCAGCGACCGGTATCTGCCAGCCCGGTCACCCCAGTCATTATAGCCTCCAAAAGCCCCTTTCTTCCCTGTCGGATTAAATTCAGAGTCCTTAACATGAAAGGCTTTTATAAATGAATGATAATGGTCAATATATTCGATGTAATCCAGCTGCTGAAGCACAAAATGGCTTGGGTCGTACAGGATATTTACCCTGGGGTGGTTTCCCGTAGCTTCGAGGAAGCGCTCAAAAGTGTCCCCGTCGTGCAAATCCTCCCCGGGATGAATTTCATAGCACACATCCACACCCTCCTCCTCGTAGTGGTCCAGGATGGGTTTCCAGCGCCTTGCCAATTCTTCAAATCCCATTTCGACCAGCCCGGGTGGTCGTTGCGGCCAGGGATGCCAGGTATGCCAGAGCAAGGCCCCGGAAAACGTCGCATGAGAACTGATCCCCAGTCGACGGCTTGCCGTGGCGGCTTTTTTTACGACTTCTACTGCCCATTCAGTCCGGGCCTTCGGATTATTCTTCACGGCGTCAGGGGCAAAATTATCGAACATGAGGTCATAGGCGGGATGCACCGCTACCAGCTGGCCCTGGAGATGGGTGGAAAGTTCGGTGATTTCCAGGCCGTAGGAATTGATCCTGCCCTTGAGCTCGTCGCAATAGTCCTGACTTTCTGCGGCCTTGTCCAGGTCGATCAGGAACTTTTCCCAGGTGGGGATCTGTATCCCTTTATACCCAAGATCGGATGCCCATTTGCACATGCCGTCTAGGGAATTGAACGGAGGTTTGCTGTCGACAAATTGAGCAACGGGTGGTGCAACCATAAGGCAAACGCCAGGGCCAGGGATCATAAATATAGAAAATACACAACAATAAATGAATCCAGAAACGGTTGCACCTCAGATAAAATTAATACTGTCATGGTGAGACCCGGCATCTATGGTAGCCGGACTGCCAAAGAAGTTTGATAAAAAAGGCTTATTCCAATACCAATTCGCAACAATGAAGAACAACTCTGCAAAAGACCTCTGGGCGGATTTTCTGGATAAACACCCGGAATACACGTTTGAAAAGGAACCTGGCGTGGATCATTTCGGCGATACAGAAGAAATTGCCAATTCCTGTCTGAGACTAGTACTGAAAGGTAAAAAACAAGCCACCACTCATTCCCTGCTGGGCCTCCAGTTCAGGAACGAAGTGCTTCCCAAAATCGATGATCTTACCATTATCACTGATTGGGAAGGTACAGCGCGCTGCATCATCCGAACCGTGAAGGTCAGGCTCAGACCCTTTTTCAGCGTTGGAGCAGACTACGCCCTTCTGGAGGGGGAAGGGGATAGTTCCCTGGAATATTGGAGAAGATCCCACTGGGATTATTACACGCGCGAACTGGAGCCATTCGGTAAAGCTCCTACTGAGAGCATGATAGTGGTTTGCGAGGCTTTTGAAAAAATCTTTTAGAAAGGGTGCTAAAAAAACCCGGTCAATAACCGGGTTTTACTTCTTATTTCATGTTGGAAAATCAATCAATATCCACCCAGATATTGCCACCCTTGTGGGACGCCACGGTAGCCTCTATAAAATTCATGCCTCGTACGCCGTCTGTTATGATTGGGAATTCCCCACTGTTGTATTGCTCTCCCCTGATGGCCTTTGCCACTCCGCGGTAGATGTTCCCCATAGCATCGAATATTCCTTCCGGGTGCCCTGCAGGAAGTTTGGTGCCGTCCAGGGACAGGTCCGAATTATAGGCATGGCCGGGCTTATAAACCTGAACCGGGGCAGTATCACTTAACTTGTAGAGGAAGTTGGGGCGCTCCTGTTCCCACACCAGCGCCGCATTTTCTCCATAGATGCGAATAGCAAGGC
>JARRLI010000038.1:0-7855 GCA_037387145.1 Robiginitalea sp.
CGGACACACAGTCCGGGCTTCTCCTTTGTTATAAGCATAGATCTCAAAACTGAAATCCGAGCCGCGCGATCCAGCCCTGAAGCTGGCCATTAAAAATGGCTTCATCTTCGGGGATCTTCAGAAAGTATGAACGATACCCCATTGAAGTAAAGAAGGTTTTGGTAAAATGATACTGGACCATGGTAATAAACTGGCTGGAGAAATCGGATCCGATACCGGGGATCCCAATGTCTCCGAAGCCTACAAAGCTCAGTCTTTTGTGGGGATAGTAGCGCACATTTAGGGCCAGGGTAGGATCTATCCATCCTTTTTCGCGTGCTCCTTTCACAGGTACGCCACCTCCCACAATTGTTGAAAGATCAATTCCAAAGTAGAAAAATTTAAGCCCCACCAGGGCGTCTAGTTCAAACTTCGGGTTTCGTATTACCCGATACCCTGCTTCCAGATCCCCTCCAAAATAGGTCAGGTTAATTATGTTGTTCTGTAATAAGAGCTCAAGCGGTGTGATCGCTTCGCTCTCCAGGATCAGGGAGGAGAAGTTAAACTGAGCCACCACCCTGCCGCCTCGATACTGGCCCGCCAGCATGAGGGCGAACTTGATGGAGTTGCGGATGTCCTGGAACCCGACATCCACTTCGTATTTGGGAGGAGGGGGTTCCACTGGGTTTACCGGGAATGGTGGCCGGTTGATCTCCCCCTTTAGCCCAATAAACCAGAAATAGGGACTTACCCTGAAATCCCAGTCATTCCAGAGCACGGAATCCCTTGCTTCCTGGGATCTCAGGGAAGGAATACAGCAAAGAAGAATCAATGCGGCGACAATGCCTTTACCTAACGAATTTTTCAAATCGTGAAATCAGGGTTATAACCGACCGCTTAAATTAAGTAATTTGAATGGTTGCATACAATCCCTTCTAATAGAGAGTTAATCTATCAGAAATCATAAGTGAGCCCGAAGAGCCAGTAAGTCTGCAGATTGTTGTCGATGCTATCGAATGTGGCATCAGCATCCCCAATGGTATTTACAGCGTAATTCAGAGCTTCCTGCTTGTTGTCCCTCAACCCGAATTCAAAGCCCAGTCCAATATCTTTCCAGACCTTATAGGCAAGATTATTGGTCCAGGTCCAGTTGGACAGGTTGCTGTCCTCATAACTGATGAAAGAAGAAAAGACCGATTTCCAGTTAAAGCCACCCAGCGATTTGTCGTATGTGGCCAGTAATTTTGCCCCGAATGAGGATTTAAAAATGGTGTCGTCGCTGGCGAAGACAAAATTGTAGTTCACCGGATGTGCCACCACCACGAGGTTCGTGATAGGTTTCCAGGTAATACCCACACCGAGGTCGAGATAACCGGGGTCATTGAAATTCTTGGCCAGGGTGCTGCGGTATTCCATTAAAAAAGAGGCGGCCAGTTTACTGGTCAGATTGTAACCCAATAAGGAACTGATATTGAAGACGTCGTTAGAAAGGCGCCAACCATCCTGATCATCCGGGTCGTCTTCATCATCAAACTTTATCCATCCAAGGTTGATCTGTGCGTTGGTGTACCAGAAGTATTTTTCACGGTCCAATTTGGCATAAGGATTTATTGTAATGCCAATTCTTCCTGCCGAGTTGTTTGGGTATTCCTGTGCATACCAGTTACTAAACTGGGAAAAACTGCCACCAATGGTGCCAAAAGCCCCTAATTTCCAGCCAGGGAATTCATCAATCTGGCCTTGCAGGCCATCAATCCTACCCTGTATGGCACTAACTGAATCTTCTTTTTGTTTTTTTGCTTCCTTGAGTTCGTCCAGGGTTTGGCCATGGGTTGCGAAGCTTATAAAGGCAAGGATAACAAGAGCGAATAACTTTTTCATAGATAAATTCTTTTAAAAGCCCTAAGTTAAAAGATTGGAGTGTAAATAATTAGCGAAAATTATTTTTTCTTGAAAATAGGGACCGCTGAACAGGCTTCCCCATACATTACGGAGCGAGCCACTTCCTGGACTTGCTTAAGCGCCCAGACATAGGCGCTTGCGGGAACTGGCAGGTTGCTGCATCCTTTGATTATAACCGGTTGGCCTTTGAAGGCCTCAAGGTCCAAACCCTGCATGCACTGTTGGAAGAGAACAGTTTCCAGGTGCTGCCGGGAGCCAACCACGATTTCCCTGGCAATTCCATGAAGGTGGGAACCAATAAGCATATAGGCCCAGGCCGGAATTATTGCTTCGGTACCGCAGTCGATGGACACGAATCCATTTTTGTAATTGCCCCAGTCATGCGATCTTAAAGCCTCCCGGAAATCCTTTTCCCGCAGGATCAAGCCTTCTTCAAGCCATTGGCTGATATCGATGTGAAAACGATCCCCTTTCGGATACAACTCCTCCAGGTCAAGGGTGACCAGCTTGCTTTTTGCAACACGATTTACGATATCCCCTTCCATACCTAATTAATTTATAAAAGTCCCAGCTCTAACCTGGCTTCCTCGCTCATCAGTTCCTGGGTCCAGGGAGGGTCAAAAGTGATCTCCACTTCAGCGTCCTTTACCACATCCAGGGACTTTACTCTCTCCTCCACTTCCAGCGGTAGCGATTCCGCTACCGGACAGTTTGGGGAAGTTAAAGTCATGAGGATTTTTACATCCAGGTCTTCATTGACGAAGACATCGTAAATAAGGCCCAGTTCGTAGATGTCAACAGGAATCTCCGGGTCGTATATGGTTTTCAGTACCCGAACGATTTTCTCGCCAAGTTCCTGAGTGTCTATGGTTGTTTCGTTGTCCATTTAGGTTCGTATTAATGTTTCCATGCCCCTAGGATTCCATCTGTGTTTCGTAGGCCAGTGCATACATTTTTAATTGCTTGATCATGCTTACCAGACCGTTGGCCCGTGTAGGGGAAAGATGCTCCTTTAAGCCAATTTTATCTATGAAATCCGTTTTGGCTTTCAGGATGTCCGCGGGCTTTTGATGGCTGAATACCCGGATCAGGATGGCTATGATACCCTTGGTGATAATGGCATCGCTGTCTGCTGTAAAAACAACCTTATCTTCATCAAGGTTTGCATGAACCCATACCTTGCTCTGACAGCCTTTGATCAGGTGGTCATCCGTTTTGTAATCGGCATCGATCTTGGGAAGGGATTTGCCTAATTCGATCATGTATTCATACCGTTGCATCCAGTCATCGAACATGTCGAATTCTTCAACTATTTCTTCCTGAATCTCTTCTATCCGCATCTGCAATATTTTTTCAAAATTACAATATGATACACCCTTAAACCAAACCCCTTCTCTCAGGACAGCATTTGACGGGCTTTTTCGACACCGGCCACCAACCTGTCGACCTCCTCAAAGGTGTTGTAAAAACTAAAACTGGCCCGAACAGTACCCGGGATCTTATAAAAATCCATAATGGGTTGCGCACAGTGGTGTCCTGTCCTGACAGCTATCCCCAGTTTATCTAGGATCGTGCCGACATCATAGGGATGAATTCCTTTAAGGTTAAAAGAGATGACGGCCGTTTTTTTCATGGCCTGCCCGTAAATCTGAAGTCCTCCGATTTTGAGTAATTCGGACGTAGCATAATCGAGGAGTTTCTGTTCATAGGTGGCAATATTCTCCATACCGATACTATTTAGGTAATCCAGGGCGCCCCCAAAAGCAATTCCCCCGCAGATATTAGGAGTTCCAGCCTCAAATTTGTGCGGCAGGTCTGCATAAGTCGTTTTTTCGAAAGTTACCTCTGAAATCATTTCACCACCTCCCTGGTAAGGCGGCAGTTGCTGCAGCCATTTCTCCTTTCCGTAGAGTGCGCCTATACCTGTAGGACCACAAAGTTTGTGGGCAGATACCGTATAGAAGTCCACATCGAGCGCCTGGACATCTGCTTTTATATGCGGCGCTGCCTGGGCCCCGTCAACAAGAACTGCTGCACCCACTTCATGTGCACGTTCAATAATTTCCTCTATGGGGTTGATGGTGCCAAGGGCCTTGGAAACGTGATTGCAAAAAACAAGTCGGGTTTTATCAGAAAGCGCTGATTTGAAAGGCTCCAATAGAAGATCCCCATTGATGTTCATCGGGATTACTTTTAGTACGGCTCCTGTCCTTTCACAAAGCATTTGCCATGGGACAATATTGGAATGGTGCTCCATGGCGGAAACCCATATCTCATCTCCCGCGTTCAGAAAAGCTGTAAAACCCTGGGCAACCAGATTGATCCCCTGTGTAGTTCCTGCGGTCATGATAATCTCATGTGCCTTGGCAGCATTAAAGTGCTTCTGGATCTTGATCCGCGCCTGCTCGTATGCATCCGTAGCTTCCTGAGAGAGTGTATGTACCCCCCGGTGAATATTCGAATTGTAACGGGAATAGTAATCTACAATTTGATCAATGACCTGCTGTGGGGTTTGGGAGGTGGCCGCATTATCCAGATAAACCATCGGATGTCCATGGACCTTTCGTTGAAGAATCGGGAAGTCTTTGCGTATTTCTGCTACGTCGAACATGGGTAGAGATTTCTAATAGTCAAAAATCAGATTGCGACGATGGAGGGTATGGACCCCTTACAGGCATATCTTCAGGGACTACTCCGTTTATCAGGTTATAATTCAAAACCCAGGCGCACTCCCAATTTCTCCGCGATTAATTTGTTAATACGATTTTTTACCTCTGGGATACGAACACTTTCAAGGACGTTATTCGCAAAAGCATACATCAGCAGGGCAGAAGCTTCCTTTTTTGGTATTCCCCGGGATTGAAGGTAGAAAAGGGCATCCTTGTCCAACTGGCCAATGGTGCAACCATGAGAACAACGTACATCATCTGCAAATATCTCGAGCTGAGGTTTTGTGTTCACGCTTGCCTTATCACTTATCAGCAAATTATTATTCTGTTGAAAGGCATTGGTTTTCTGGGCAATCTTGTCTACAATAATCTTTCCGTTGAATACTCCAGTGGAACGTTGTCCGAAAATACCTTTGTAATCCTGGTGGCTCTCGCAATTCGGTTGCTGGTGGTGCACCAGGGTATGGTGATCCACATGTTGTTTTTCTCCCAGAATGGTTACCCCTTTCAGGGTGGATTGGATGTATTCTCCATCCTGGTAGAAATTAAGGTTGTTCCGGGTGAGTTTGCCCCCGAATGAAAAGGTGTGGACACTCACATGGCTGTTTCTTTTCTGGCTGATATAGGTGTTGTCAATCAGGTTCGCTGCATTCCCGTCATTTTGCACTTTGTAGTAGTCTACAATGGCATCTTTAGCAGCGAAGATCTCTGTAACTGCATTGGTGAGTGTTTCGTTTGAAGTCAGGCTTTGATGCCTTTCAAGAACCTGTAGTTCTGCATTTTCCTCTACGACTATGAGATTTCGGGGCTGAAGCATAAGCGCTGCCTCATTTCCGGTGGAAAAGTGAAGGATCTCAACCGGCTTTTTGGGCGCTTTGTTCTTCGGGATGTAAATAAAGGCACCCTCCCTTGTAAAAGCTGTGTTGAGGGATGTCAGGGATTCATCCCTGGAGGCCACTTTGTTGAAATACACATCTATTACAGGCCTGTACATGGGTTTATTCAGGGCCGAGCTCATAAGGCAAACATCCACACCGTCATGGGTGGTTTCTGAGAGGTAAGAGCTATAGATCCCATCGACAAATACGATTTTGTAAGTGTCAATCTCGTGAAGGAAATATTGCTTTACATCATTGTACTCCAGCGCATGGTCCTGTTTTGGGAAAAGGCTGAAATCAACCTTTTGCAGCCGGTCCAGTGAGGTGTATTTCCAGGCCTCCAGCTTTCGGTGCGGAAACCCCCTTGTCTCAAAATTTTTGATAGCCTCGGACCTGATTTCATGAACCGGATGATTCATATCCACCTGATTTTCAAAGGCCATAAAAGAGGCGATCAGTTTTTCTTTTAATTCCATAATTCCTTCAATAACCGGTCTGTTACAATCTAAAGTATTGCTTCCTGTTTGATCCAGTCGTATCCTTTTTCTTCCAGTTCATGCGCCAGTTCCTTGGATCCTGATTTTACGATTTTACCGTCGTGAATTACATGGACGAAATCCGGAATGATATATTCCAGCAGGCGCTGATAGTGCGTAATAACGACCACCGCATTTTCCGGGGACCGCAATTTATTGACGCCGCTGGCAACGATTCGCAGCGCATCAATATCAAGGCCCGAATCCGTTTCGTCCAGAATGGCCAGCCTGGGTTGCAGCATTGCCATCTGAAAAATCTCATTTCTTTTTTTCTCTCCTCCGGAGAAGCCTTCATTCAGGGATCGAGATAGAAACTTTCGGTCAATGTCCAGCATCTCGGCTTTATCCTTCAGCAATTTCAGCATCTCCTTGGCAGGCATTTCTTTATTACCGCGTGCCTTCCGGGTCTCATTGATAGCCGTTTTGACAAAATTGGTCACGGAGACCCCTGGTATTTCGACAGGGTACTGAAAAGAAAGGAAGATTCCCTTGTGGGCCCTTTCCTCCGGTGACATCTCGTCCAGATCCGCTCCTTCAAACAAGACCTGCCCCCGGGTTACATCAAAATCTTCCCTCCCGGCGATGACAGAGGCAAGAGTGCTTTTGCCCGAGCCGTTGGGCCCCATAATGGCATGTACTTCCCCGGGGTTTACTTCCAGGTTGATGCCCTTGAGGATTTTTTTGTTCTCTACGCCTGCATGAAGGTTCTTAATCTTTAGCATACTCATCATTTTAAATAGTTTGGTGCCTTCGGCATTTTTTCAAAATCTTCCTTACTGTGTTGCAAGATTACCCTGGCCCCGGTAGAATCGGCAAAGGCCTCAAAGATATTCATGCTGGAAAGGGTTTGTTTTACATCGGTATTGAAAATGGGAACGCGTTTATGGAGCCTGTTAAGCGAAAGATGGTACAGGTCACCGCTGAGCAGTACCGGTCCTGTTTCCGCAAGGTCCAGAAATAGGGCGCAATGGCCGGGGGTATGCCCGGGTAAATACTTGATCACTACCGTCCCATCCCCAAACACATCGTAATCTCCTGAAATTTTGCGGACATTTTTCAGGTCGTTTACGGCATTGTGCATGTCGGGTTGTTGCTCCTTTGTTTCCTTGCTCATCACCCAGTTGTATTCTTCTTTTTGAACTAACCAGCTGGCTTTGGGAAGGGCTTCGGCATGTCCGCTATGGTCAAAATGCGTATGTGAAAGGGCCAGCAGGTCGATATCTTCCGGCGCCATCCCGATTGTATTGAGTTGGTTCTTCATCGAATCCCGGCGGGAAACCGTGAAATTACCATCCGGGGTGGCATACGGCTGCTCCATGGCGATCAAAGCCTCAGAAAGTCCGGCATCCCACATCATGGTGCCTTGTGGGTGCTGCACTACATAGAAGGCATTCGCAAATTCACGTGACTGCCCCCTGTAGATAGTGTCCAGGGCAAAAAGTTCCAGATTGTTCACCACGATGGTGCCTCCATCTAAGGTGTAGAGCCGTATTTCTGGTTTTTCCAGTGAGTTGCCCAGCGCCATATCGGAATCCTTATTCCCTGACCCCTTGCAGGCTGCAACAAGGGCTAGCAGAAATACCGACCAAATGAAAATGCATTTGAGAGCTTTCATAGAACAAATTTATCCAACCGAACCTTCAAGGCTTATTTCTAAAAGTTTTTGTGCTTCCACCGCAAACTCCATCGGCAATTTGTTGAGCACCTCCTTGCTGAACCCATTCACGATTAGTGCAATGGCCTTTTCTGTGTCTATCCCGCGCTGGTTGCAATAGACAATCTGATCTTCTCCGATTTTGCTTGTCGTGGCTTCGTGTTCAATCTGGGCGGTCTTGTTTTTCACCTCGATGTATGGGAAGGTGTGCGCACCGCATTCATTCCCCATCTACAG
>JARRLI010000039.1:0-10312 GCA_037387145.1 Robiginitalea sp.
TTGCAGGGCTCACCTGGACGATATGAAAAGCGACCGGAGGCTGGCTTTTTTGGCCCGCTCCCTTGCGAGTTTCCGGATTCCTGAAAGTTCCTTGCGCTCCTTTTCTGCCTGGACGATCTTCTGCTGGATCTTCTCGGCTGTTTCTGGGTTCTTATGAAGGTAATTATCCAGGTTCCTTCCGATGAAGTCATTTACATAGGTGCGTACGGTGGGAAGGTTCCCTCCCATATCCGTGGATCCAAGTTTGGTTTTGGTCTGGCTTTCGAATACCGGTTCCATGACTTTGATGGATATAGCCGAAATGACCGATTTACGAATATCTGAAGCATCGTAGTTCTTCCCGTAGAAATCCCGAATGGTCTTGACCAGTGCTTCGCGGAAGGCGGACTGATGGGTACCTCCCTGGGTAGTGTACTGGCCGTTGACAAAAGAATGATACTCCTCGCTGTACTGGGTCCTGCTGTGTGTCAGGGCTACCTCTATATCATTCCCTTTCAAATGAATGATCGGGTATCGAAAATCATCCTGGTTGTTATAATCTTCCAGCAGGTCCTTCAACCCGTTTTCCGAGTAAAATTTCTCTCCATTGAATACAATGGTCAACCCCGGATTCAGGTAGACGTAATTCCGCAGCATCCGCTCTATATACTCATTGCGGTAAAGGAATTTTTTGAAGATCTGGTTATCAGGGATGAAAGTCACCTTTGTACCTCTCCTGCGGGAAGTTTCCTTTAGAAATTCTTCTTCCGTCAACTCACCTCTTTCGAACTCTGCGGACTTAGACTGCCCGTCCCGGTTGGATTCAACACGAAAGAAAGACGAGAGCGCATTGACCGCTTTGGTCCCCACGCCGTTAAGCCCAACAGATTTCTTAAAGGCCCGGGTATCGTATTTTCCTCCTGTATTCATCTTGGAAACCACGTCGACAACTTTCCCAAGGGGTATACCCCTGCCAAAGTCGCGGACGCTCACCCGGTCATCTTTGATGGAAATTTCGATAGTCTTGCCTGCACCCATCACGAATTCATCGATACAGTTATCGATCACCTCCTTCAGCAGGATGTATATCCCATCGTCATGCGAAGATCCGTCCCCCAACTTCCCTATATACATGCCCGGGCGCATACGGATGTGCTCCTTCCAGTCCAGCGAACGGATATTTTCTTCTGTATACTTTGCTTTACCCATGCAATAGGAGGCTTTACCCTTGCAATATAAAATTTAGGTTAAGAAATCAAAATCGGGCGCTGTTAAAGTAATTAACAATAAACGCCTGTAATTGTTGATAGTTTCTTTAATGGACAGGCCGGTGAGAGGTCCTGTTACACATTGAAGCGGAAGTGCATCACGTCTCCATCACTGACAACGTAGTCCTTGCCTTCAACGCGCATTTTCCCAGCTTCACGAACCCTGGATTCACTGCCGAGGGCTACATAATCGTCATAGGAAATCACCTCAGCCCTGATGAACCCCTTTTCGAAATCGGTGTGGATCACCCCAGCGGCCTGGGGTGCGGTTGCTCCGACAGGAATAGTCCAGGCACGTACTTCCTTCTCCCCGGCTGTGAAATAAGTCTGCAGTTTGAGCAGGGAGTACGCCGACCGGATCAACTTGGAACCACCAGGTTCATCAAGGCCCAGATCATCCAGAAAAAGCTGGCGTTCCTCATAGGTTTCAAGCTCACTGATGTCTGCTTCTGTGGCTACTGCAAGCACCAGCACTCCTGCATTTTCACCGGCAACCGCTTCCCGCACGCGGTCTACGTAGGCATTACCGGTGCTTGCAGCGGACTCATCTACATTGCATACGTACAAAACAGGTTTATCGGTTAGCAGTTGCAGGGGCCTTATGAATTCCAGGTCATCGGCTTCATCGCGGGGGATTGCCCTGGCTGAGATGCCGGATTCCAGTCCCTTTTTCACAGTTTCCAGTACCGCGGCCTCCTTCTGAGCCTCTTTGTTACCTGTACGGGCAGCCCTTCCTGCCTTCTCAAGGCGTTTATCCACGGTTTCCAGGTCCTTTAGCTGCAATTCGATATCGATAGTTTCCTTATCTCGGATCGGGTCAACCGAACCGTCTACATGAACGATATTATCATTGTCAAAACACCGCAGGACATGCAGGATAGCATCAGTCTCACGGATATTCCCAAGGAACTGGTTTCCAAGTCCCTCTCCTTTGCTGGCTCCTTTTACCAGTCCAGCAATATCTACAATCTCCACAGTGGCCGGCACCACGCGTTCAGGATTAACCAATTTCTCCAGGGCTTGAAGCCTAGGGTCGGGTACATTGACCACCCCAAGGTTGGGTTCTATGGTACAAAAGGGGAAATTGGCACTCTGTGCCTTGGCATTCGAGAGGCAATTAAATAGGGTGGATTTGCCCACATTGGGCAGTCCGACGATACCAGCTTTCATATATCTCGTTAAGCTAAAGGACAAAAATGCCCTTATCGATTTTGCGAGGCAAATATAATCCTTCTTGCCCAGCCCCGGTAATATGAAAAGCAGACCTGTTGAAGTTTGTGAAATTGGATCTAAAAATGTAACAAATCCCCTTGCAGGTCGTCAGGTAGGAAAACAGCAAGCTTCATGCGATACCCTATGCCACGGTGGCTCTGGCTCCCAACCGCGGAACCATCACCAATGAAGAAGGCTACTTTTCTCTTGACCTTCCTGCCGTTGAGCAATCCATCCTGATATCCTGCATGGGGTTTGAAACCCTGGAAATTAATGCCGCGGAACTCGAGGGGCGGTCTGTCATCCAACTCGCACCAGCTGCCATAAACCTCAATGAGGTATATCTGGAGAACAACGTTCCCGATGCCGACCAGATTATTCAGGAGGTTCGGAACAACCTTTCTCGAAACTATCGGACGGAAGGCGCGCCCTTTCAGTTCTTTTACAGGGAATCTTCCTATATGCGGTTTGAAGAACTCGAAATGGAACTGGAAAAAAATTCTGATCTCAAGCGGGAAGAATTGGAGAATGCACGTCTTGAGCTTCAGGAATTCAGTGATTTTATAGCGAAAAGCCACGCTGTTAAATTTCTGGATTTTAACGGACATCTGGAATATCAGAGGGATACCACCCTTTTATGGGTTGACCGTGCTACCGAATTACTGGATGCCCGCAAGGATTTCACCATGGAAAAGCTGCAGGAACGAGCGCAGGCTATCATCCTTTCCCACCTGGACAGCACCAAATCCTATAAGGTGAAGACCGGAATGTTCAAGGTGGAGGACAGCCTTTCGATGGGGGATGATCTGAAAGCGAACGAGCCAACAGACAGCCTGGATGTCTCCTATCTAAAAGGAAAGGTAACGGGAGTGGCAGGCCTCTCACAAATGAATGAAGGCAAGCGTATTTACGAATTCCTGGAAATGGAGTCCTACAGGTATGAATTTCTGGGACCCACGTATTTTGACGGCTATTATGTTTATGCTGTAGGGTTCAGACCCAGAAAATTACGGGCAAAGTTCTCAGGCACATTATATATCGATGCTGCCACCTACGCCATTTTGAAGGCGGACTATAAATACGCCAAGGGCCGGCAAGGGGAAAAAGTAAATCTCAAGTTATTGCTCGGTATAAAATACATTGAGAACCTGAATAAGGGGACCGCCATATTCAAACGAGATGACAGTGGCTATTATTATCCCTATTATATTCAAAAAGAGTATGGTAACTATATTTACTTACATCGTAGCTTAAAGTTTATTGAAAACGGTCCTGACGCTAAGAAAGTGCAGTTTGATTTTCTGATGGAAGGTGGTCTTCGACAAAAAGAGAGTCTGCTCATGAGCCCTGCCGGGGGCCCTGAACGGGATATGGCGATACTGCCCAGCCCTGATAAGATCCTGGTCAGGAAACTGGACCACTATGAACCGACCATCTGGCAGGACACAGAAATCATAGCCCCCCTGGAAGAAATGAAGAATTTCAGCGTGGAAAACTAACTATCCGTCCGGATGCATGAACCGCTGCTTCCCGAGTAGCACCTCTTCGGATTCCACATGGCTTTCATCCGGAACACAACAATCTACCGGGCAAACTGCAGCGCATTGTGGTTCTTCATGAAATCCCATGCATTCGGTGCATTTATCCGGTGCTATATAGTAGATCTCATCACTAATGGGCTGTTGAACCGTATCGGCATCCACCTGCTTTCCGTCAGGAAGGATCACATTGCCCTTCAGGGAAGTCCCGTCACTGTAGCGCCACTCATCCGCTGCCTCATATATTGCCGTATTCGGGCATTCCGGCTCGCATGCTCCGCAGTTGATGCACTCGTCAGTTATTATTATTGCCATAGGAAATTTTCTTTTTCAAAGATTAGTTTACAGCCAGTTTGTAGAGCCAGCGGTCTATCTCTATTTTTGTGCAAATTTAAGGGCTGGTCCTGTTACCCACAAATCCTATGCAATCCAAAGATCCTTCTTACGACGGCTTATTGAAACTGGGGGAATTTTTAAGGGAGTCTGTTCTGAGCCTTGATCAGCCGGCGACACAAGACTTCGGACACCATGGAAACCTGAGTGCGGTGTTGGACCAGGTCGCGGTGGAGAATCCCTGGTTCACCCGGGAATCATGCATGCATGCCCTGAGATACTGGGGGCAGATGTTGTCGGAGGCTAATCTGTCCACATGGCTTGAACCCTACGAGTCACCCGCGCCTTCCGCTAAAACCATTGCCCTGATCCTGGCCGGAAATGTCCCACTGGTGGGTTTTCACGACCTGCTTTCGGTTTTGCTGACCGGAAATCGAGCACTTGTCAAATGCGCTTCCAATGATCGGATCCTGCTGCCGTTTCTAACCGAAAAGCTGGCTGAATTCGAACCTTCAACAGGACAGCGCATTGTTATCACGGATGGAAGGCTTGCTTCCTATGATGCCGTAATTGCCACAGGAAGTAATAATACCAGCAGGTACTTTGAGTATTATTTTTCGAAAAAGCCCCATATTATCCGTAAGAATCGGCATGGAGCAGCCATCCTCGAAGGGAATGAAAGCGACACTGACCTGAATGGGCTGGCGGAAGACGTCTTCAGGTACTTTGGGATGGGATGCAGGAGCACCTCGAAGCTGTTTGTTCCTGAGGGCTATGATTTCGATGGGCTCTTTGAGGCATTTTACAGTTTTAAGGATGTGATCCACCATCACAAATACGCCAATAATTACGATTACAACAAGGCCGTTTACCTGATGAGCGGCAGCCAGATGCTCGACAATGGTTTTCTGCTCCTCAAGGAGGACGCGTCCTTCGGCTCGCCCATAGGAACGCTCTTTTATGAGACCTATAAATCCTCTATGGATCTGGACGCACGGCTAAAAGGAACGAGTGATCAGCTTCAATGCCTGGTAGCAGGGCCCTGGTTCAAAGGAGGTATTCCTTTCGGGAAAGCTCAGTGGCCGGAGCTTTCAGATTATGCAGATGGGGTGGATACTGTTGAATTTTTGTTGAAAACATCCACTGATTAGCACTGCTTTTTACCTGTAAACCTCTGAATTTTTAAGAACTTTGAACCCGTAAATACGCAATGATGAAAAAACATAATTTCAGTGCCGGTCCGTGCATCCTCCCTGCCGAGGTAATGAAGAAAGCATCTGAAGCCGTGGGAGAATTAGACGGAACCGGCCTCTCGCTTATCGAGATATCGCACAGAAGTCCAGAGTTTGTAGCTATAATGGAAAGAGCTCGCAGCCTGGCCCTGGAGCATCTTGGCCTGCAAGGCAAGGGCTATCAGGCACTTTTCCTCCAGGGTGGCGCCAGTTTGGAATTCCTGATGGTTGCCTACAACCTGCTGGAAACAAAAGCAGGGTATATCAATACGGGAACATGGAGCGATAAGGCCATAAAAGAGGCCAGGCTTTTTGGCCAAGTGGTAGAAGTGGCCTCCTCCAGGGAGAACGATTACCGATCCATACCAAAGGGGTATGAAGTTCCCGAGGACCTGGACTACCTGCACCTGACTTCGAACAATACGATCTTCGGTACCCAATTCAAGGAATTTCCGGGCATCGGACTACCGCTGGTAGCGGACATGAGTTCAGACATTTTCTCCAGGCAACTGGATTTTTCCAGCTTTGACCTGATCTATGCCGGAGCGCAGAAAAACATGGGCCCTGCCGGGGCTACCCTGGTTGTGGTAAAAGAAAGCCTTTTAGGGAAGGTATCTCGCCAAATACCCTCCATGCTGGATTACCAGGTGCACATAAGCAAGCAGAGCATGTTCAATACACCCTCTGTTTTTGCCGTCTACACCTGCATGCTGACCCTGGAGTGGTTGAAAGATCAGGGTGGAATCGGCGCTATTGAGGAACGGAACGAGAAAAAAGCCAAGCTGCTGTATTCCGAGATTGACCTGAACCCCCTATTTGAAGGCTATGCGATGAAGGAAGACAGGTCCATTATGAATGTCACCTTCAAGATCAAAGAACCAGACCTCAAAGAAACCTTTGATGTGCTGTGGAAAGAAGCGGGAATCAACGGCCTAAACGGTCACCGGTCCGTAGGCGGGTACCGGGCTTCCCTCTACAATGCCCTGCCTCTGGAGAGTGTCGGAGTTCTGGTAGACGTAATGAGCGACCTGGAACGCAGTGCCTGATCGCATTTTGTCGGACTTCAGTATATTTGCACGCCTATGGTAATTCTCGCAAATGACGGATTGGCTCCCTCGGGCATCGAGGCCCTTGAGGAAGCTGGCTTCGATGTGCACACAACACATGTAGCCCAAGAGCAACTTATCCCCTATATCAACAAGAATCATGTTACGGGCCTCCTGGTCAGGTCCGCCACCCAGGTCGGCAAAGATGTGATCGATGCCTGCCCTGGCCTGAAACTAATAGGCCGCGGCGGTGTGGGTATGGATAATATCGATGTCACCTATGCGCGTCAAAAGGGGTTGCATGTTGTCAATACACCCGCGGCTTCCTCAGATTCTGTCGCCGAGTTGGTTTTTGCACACCTTTTTGGAGGGGTTCGCTTCCTTCATGAATCCAATCGCAATATGCCCCTGGAAGGAGATCAGCACTTCAAATCCCTTAAAAAATCCTATTCTGCCGGAACTGAGCTAAGAGGAAAAACCCTCGGAGTGATCGGTTTTGGAAGAATCGGGAGGGCCGTGGCCAGAATAGGCCTGGGAATTGGGATGAAGGTAATCTACAATGATCAGCTGGCCACCACCGGCAGTGTAGAAGTTACGTTCCATGATGGTCAGTCCCTGAAATTCGACCTGAAATCCACTCCCCTGGAACAGGTCCTGAAGGAGGCTGATTTTCTCACCCTGCACGTTCCTGCACAGGAGAAAACCCTGATCGGTCAATCGGAAATTGCACTTATGAAAGAAGGGGCTGTATTGATCAATACCGCAAGGGGAGGCGTTGTGGATGAAGTTGCGCTGGTAGACGCGCTTGAAAGCGGGAAGCTTCGGTTTGCCGGGCTTGACGTGTTTACTACAGAGCCGACACCTGAAGTGCAGTTGCTGATGCAGCCCAAGCTGTCCTTAAGCCCTCATATCGGTGCTGCGACCCTGGAAGCGCAGGAGCGGATTGGGCAAGAGCTCGCAGGGCAGGTGATTGCCCATCTTAAATAAACGATGCCAAAGCAGCCAAGGGAATGCCTATAATCTGCTGATATGGTAATCCGTCAGCTGGATGATGATCGAACCTTTTTCTTCCTCCTGCTCTTTCCGTTTATCCTGGTCGATGCGCGTGTCCTTGCCAAGAAACCTCAAGGGAACCTTGATCCCCGAAACAGACAAATCCACCCGAATCTCTGAAGGCAGCAGCTCGCCTGGCCCGGTATACCCATAGATGATGTCGTATACCCCGTTCTTCTTCGTGCTTATCTGCGATTTCAGGATTTGCAGGGATTCAGGGTCCATCCATAAGGTCGCAATGGAATAATCAGAGTCATCGGTGGTAGGGATAATCTTGATTTGTTCGCATTTGCGCCCGTCCAGCGATACCACGCCTAAGTTCAGGGTCATAAAGGGATACTTAAAAAGCTCGTTGAGGGTGAGGTCCAAACCCCTCTTGGGGATCATTACAAAGTCTTCGGAGGTGATACGGACCGGGGCTCCTTTTTCATAAACCACATAGGCGTGTTTTACCGGCATGTTTACAAAACTGATATCCACTTCCATCCGAAGGCTGGCCTTAAAACCGGATATGGAATCCAGGCGATCTTTAAGGCGTACCAGGCCCGGATCCACCTGCTGGGCCAAAAGACCATAGCCCATTAACAGTATTGCCATAAGATATTGCCTGTTCCTCATGAAATATCTCTTTTTTGAAAAACACGGATACCTATCCACCCGATTACAACCGTATAGAGCAACAGTGCAACATTCTTTTTCAGAATTACACCAAGGGGGATCTCTGCGTAAAAAAGGTACTGCCAGCTGTCGGTGAGTTTTGGGAAGAAATAGTATTCCATGAGGTCTGATTCAAATTCCAAGCGGAGAAAAAGCGTTGTGCCAATCAGGAACAAAGCCGCCAGGATCCAGGTAATAGTAGCTTCCTGCAAGAGTACTGCCAGTGTAAGGCTCACCACCGCATAAAATATCATTGTAACGGAACCTATCACAAAGGCATAGGCCAGCCTGGTAAAAGCTTCCCGGGATTCAAAGAAACTCAGCCCGTCCAGGAAGACCACAAGGTCCCCCGTTCCAAAAAAGGTATAGGCCAGGACAAATGTACTGATCACCAGAATCCCAAGGATAAACAGTGTAAAGATGAGTGCTGAAAGGTATTTGGCTGTAATGAACCTGAATTTGGAAACCGGCTGAATCAGGACGGCCTCTACGGTTCGGTCCTTGTATTCTGAAGTCAGGAACCCGGACACCACAATCATCAGGATCAGCGGGATATGAAACCAAAACGAGTTCAGGACCAGGTAGATGATCAGGTTTCCATTAAGGAGATCGCCCCTGAACTCGAAGGATTCCCGCAGATTTTCCAACAGAATGTCCAGAAATTCCCGACCCTGAAAATAGGCGCTTACCATTATGAAGGCTTCCAGGACAAAGATTGCAGCGATGGCGTAAAAGGTTTTGCGCTGTCGGTAGATCTTGAACAGTTCAATTCGTATGAGATCCATCATATCATTTCCTTATCAAAAAGTATTGAAAGGTTGGTCTGCGGTATGCAGGCTGTTACTGATACTTCTGTTTCCCCCGTCAGGCGCTTAAGGATATCTTCTATGGGCAGTTCACCGGGACTCAGCAGCACGCTTCCCTTGCGGAATTCGGTTTGCAAAAGCCGGAGTGTGGCCGAATCCTCCAGGCCGTGGCCGTAAATCAGGTAACGGCCTGCGGCTGCCTGCAGGATTTCACGGGCAGGGCCCTCTTTGACGATCTCTCCGTGGTTGATCACAAAAAACCGGTCACACAGGTCGCCGAGCTCCACCAGATTATGGGAGGATATCAGCACGCCAATCCCATGTTCCCTGGCCAGGTGGCGCACCTGTTCCTGTAATGCTCTTATCCCTATGGGGTCAAGCCCGGAAAATGGTTCGTCCAGAATTACACAGTCAGGAGCGTTCAGCAATGCGATAGCCAGCCCAAGACGCTGTTTCATACCCATAGAATAATTGCGAACGGGATCCTCTCTTTCAGGTGAAAGGCCTACCTGTTCCATAAGATTCCTGTACGTTTCATAAGAACAGGAAAGTCCCTGTATACGGGAAAACACCTTAAGGTTCTCGAAAGCATTCAGGTAACCGTACAAAGCAGGCTTCTCTATGATGCCCCCCAAAGGCTTAGGGGCCTGCGAGGATATACGCAGTGTTCCTGAATCTTTTGTAACCAACCCCAGAAGGATTCGGAACAGCGTGGACTTACCCGCTCCGTTTGGTCCGATAAGCCCGCATATTTCACCCTCGCGGCATGAAAGAGAAACTTCTTTCAAAACCTTGCGTGAACCGTAGGACTTGCAGATATCCACTGCCGACAAAATCATGCGGCTCCCTCCAGTTGAAGTTTATGGAAATTGTATTTAGGAGAATAGTGCTTTTCCAGGAAGGTGCGCGTCCAGAAGGCCTTTCTGATCATGAAGAAAGGATCCTGAACCATGAAATACGGGATGTAATGAAACCATTTAACCCCCCGAGACTTGTAATACTCCCGAGACTTATCATCTATCCCAAGTTCCCTGCTGGCCTCAATGGCTGCACTTCGCTGACATTTGGAACCTATAAAACGTTCAGCAATACGCTCCTGAAAACCGTAAGAATAAAAAAGGTCTTTGGCCTTCTTGTAATCCTGATACCTGGACCATCCATCCATGATTACAAGAAATATGTGAGCAA
>JARRLI010000040.1:0-7655 GCA_037387145.1 Robiginitalea sp.
AGCTTCTTTGGTTTGTTGTACTTGAAAAACGCCCCATAAATCAAATTCACCCCAATGATCCCCAGGGTTTCCTGCTGCAGCCTGGCCTCGTTCTGTTTGAACCGGAGGTGAAGGACGATCTCATCAAACTCTTTTTGTTTGGGATCCAGCTGAAAACGGATGCCCACCCATCCATGGCCTTTGTATCTTTTCGTGAAATCAATGGTTGCCACCGTATTGGCATAGGCGAAAAATAAGCGGTCAGGATGCTTCTCTCGGGGAATGCGCTCTTCCATTAACCGCATTTCGTGGGAAAGCATCTTCTTTAGCCTGCTTTGGGTGACATAGCGGCTGTCATCCTCTATTCCATATATGGCATCACTGAACGCCTTGTCATAAGCACTCATAGCCTTAGCGATGGTTCCGGAGGCACCACCTGCCCTAAAAAAGTGCCGGGCAGTTTCCTGACCTGCTCCAATTTCTGCAAAGGTGCCGTAGATGTCAGGATTCAGGTTTATGCGCAGGGTTTTGGCTTTGATGGAAGGGACATTTTCAAAGGCAAACTCATTCTTTTGCACAGTAGCCATAATGGAAAAGTTACAGTTGACAAAGTTAAAAAGATTGAACGATCCAAGTAATAAATAAGTTATAAATTTGGATAAAATAGACCAGCGGTTGAAGATTACCTTCCTCGGTACCGGAACTTCCCAGGGAATCCCTGTAATTGGGAGCACCGATCCGGTATGTCTCAGCAAAGATCCTAGAGACAAACGTCTCCGGGTTTCGGTTCTCGTCCAGGTAGGCGGGCATAATTTCGTTATCGATTGCGGGCCGGATTTCAGACAACAGATGCTTCGCCATCCTATCGAAAGGCTGGATGCTATCCTTTTTACACACGAACATGCGGATCATACGGCAGGAGTAGATGATATTCGTCCTTATTTCTTCCGCCAGGGTGATATTCCCGTATTTGCCCACCAGAGGGTGGTTTCCTCTCTTAAAAAGCGATTTGACTACATCTTTGCGGACGAAAACAGATACCCTGGGGCCCCTGCAGTAGATATCCGCCTGGTTGAAAAAGGAAAACCCTTCCCTTTCGGGGATATCTGGATTACCCCCGTGGATGCCCGTCATAACCGTCTTCAGGTATTCGGATACAGGATCGGGGATTTTGCATATCTGACGGATGTGAAGACAGTTGAACCTGAAGAGATACTACATCTTAAAAATCTTAAAGTACTTGTTGTCAATGCATTGAGACAAGATCCTCATCATTCGCATTTCAACCTGGACGAAGCGCTTGCCTTTATTTCAAATGTAAAGCCCGAACGGGCGTATCTAACACATATCAGTCATAAAATGGGTTTTCATGCAGAGGTGGAAGGACTTCTACCTGAAAACGTGCACCTGGCTTATGATAACTTATCAATAACGATTTAGACCGATGAAACAAAAAATATTTCAATATCTTTTTATCTTTTCGGCCCTGGTGGCCTTGTATCTGGCGGTAAGTGGTTCTCGGAAACTGGAGAGTCGGGAGAAACAACTTCAAATGATGGAAGGATCCGTTCAGGGCCTGAAGGATTCATTGGAGCAGTCCCGCCTGGACCTGTTGGATTTGCAGTATTTCAGTCTGGATAACAACGACGATGCCCTGGCGTATTACGACCATCTGGAACTCGATGACCCGTCCCGTTACATTGCAGATAAATTGCTCGAAACCAATGAATCAAAGGGAAATAATCCCCTGGTTCCATATGAAGGCATGGAGGGGGTCTTCAAGATCAACAAGATCAAACTTTTGAACCATCGCTGGATTGTCGCTGATTTTTCAGATGGAAAATACTGGGGAGAGCTTTTGATTTCCTATGAGTTGAGGGACGATCTGGGGGTTGATTTTACCCTCCTGGACCACCTGCTCTATACCCGAAGCCAGTAATTAGTACTTATCCTGCATCCAGGCGATAAAAGAGTGCAGGTTATTGGGTGCAACCCCATGGCCCACAGGGTATTCTTCGTATTTGATATCGATTCCCAGGGAGTTGATAAATTCCGAACTCTGCTGGGCCCACGATATCGGAATCACCATGTCCACCTGCCCGTGAGAGGCATAAATCTTCAATTTACTCAGGTCATTTGATTGATAACCGGGTTCCAACATTTCAATATCAGCATATCCACTTAAAGCTATCACGGATTTTATGCGTTCCGGGTATGAAAGTGCCAGGGCATAGGACAGGATGCTCCCCTGACTGAAACCGAGAAGGCTGATCCGTTTGGAGTCCAATTGAAAAGCTTCAATGGCCTGATCTATGGTTCTAAGAAGCAGTTCTCTGGAAGCTCTCGCCTGCTTGATATCATTCCACTTTCCCCTTGGGGCGTCGAAATCGATCGAATACCAGGCATATCCGAAAGGATCCAGGGAATAAGGAGCCTGTAGCGAAATGACAAATAGGTCTTCCGGGAGTTCGTTGGCAAATGAAAATAGGTCTGCCTCATTGCTTCCATAGCCGTGAAGCAAAAATATGGCCGGTGGCGGGGATACATTGCCGGAATCTGGCCGAATAATATGTTCCAGGGGAAGATTTTTCACACGTTTTGAATCCATTATTTAATAAACAAAAACCAGCGTTGGAAATAAGAGCCCACAAGGGGGACTTCTCTTTTTTTCCCCTGTACAGCGGCCAAAAATCCATATATCCACAGAACAAAATAGCAGAGGTAAAGGGCATACCAGGCATAGGGGTTGAACCATTGGCTCAGGAAAATAGCAAAACCAAGAAACCCAAGGTGGAGCCCAAACGCCTGCCGGGTATGGAAACGTGCTAAATCATACCTGGGTTCCAGATTCATTGTAATCGATATGAGTGCACCGACCATTGTGAGATAGGCAATAATCGCAATGGTTTTGGCCTGTGGAGCAGGAGTAGGGGTATTCATTTAAAGTGAGCTTTGATCCCCAACAATAACTCCCAGGGCCTTTCCCTTTAGTGGCATATCGAGGAATATGGAATTCTTGGAAGTGCTTAAGAGATTTTCCTTAGTTAGGTTATACGCCGTTTCCGGATTGAACAGCGTCAGCACGGCCCGCTCTCCGACCCTGATCCTGGCAGGGGCCAGCCCGTAGCGTTCCCTTCCTCTTGTAAGGATTTCAGCGCTCACCTCCGGGCCAAAGATCTGGTTCAGTACACCAAAGGCCTCTTCAAGGCCTGTTGTCCCAAAAGCTGCCAGGTCGAATTCACGTCTCTTTTCTTCGATATCTATCGGGCAGTGATCTGATGTGACAAAATCGATTATCCCATCCTTCAAAGCCTTCTGGAGCATTTTACAATCCTTGTGGGTCCGGAGTGGGGGCAGAACTTTGAAACGGCTGTCAAATTCGTCCATCAATTCATCGGTGTTGTACAGGTGATGAACAGAAACACTGCAGCTCACGTCCAGACCTTTCTTTTTGGCTTCGGATATAAGTTTTACGGACGCCTCCGTGGATACAGTGGGAATGTGTAGTTTCCCGCCTGTATATTCAAGTATCGAAAGGTCCCGGGCAATTCTAAGCTCCTCCGCCATAGATGGAATCCCCTTAAGGCCAAGCCGGACAGAAGCTTCCCCTTCGTTGATCTGACCGTTGGAGGCAAGTTGTGAGTCAAGGGGAAAAGAACAAATCAAACCTCCAAATCCCTGGGAGTATTGCAGGGCTAGTTTCAGCAGGTTTGGGTTCTCGATCGGCGATTTGTAATCGCTGAACCCGACAGCCCCGGCTGTAAACATGTCGTACATTTCAGAAAGTTCTACCCCTTTTGCTTCAGCGGATACTGTTCCCATGGGATGTAGCTCGGTACAGTGTCCTTTGGCTGCTTCCCTAAGAAAAACGATATCCCCGCTGGTGTCAGGGGCAGGGTAGGTGTTGGTATTAAGAATTATATCCGTGAAACCTCCTGCTGCAGCCACCCTGAGCCCATTGGAAATGGTTTCCCGTTCCTCGTATCCCGGCTCTCCAAAACTTACGCTACTGTCAAACCAGCCAGCAGATATGTATAGATTCTTTTCGGCAATCACCCGCGTCTTCCCATTGGGGGCAATACTGCTCCCGATGGCTTTGATCTTACCATTCTGGATCAGAATATCCCGTTTTTTGAGATGCAGGCTGGCTTGACTTTTGTCGATGATGGTCGCGGATTTTATCAGTAGGGTCATCGCATGGTTTTTTGAAGGATCATTTCAGCCAACACAAAAAGTAGTGCTAAAATAACAAACCATTTCCAAAGGGAGGTGTTCCGGGAACGGTTTTGATATTCGGTCGCAAGGCTTTTTACATCTGGGTATACTTCAAATGAGTCTGGCAATGCAACGGGTTGGCTTGCCATGTAACTTTCTTTCCTGCTATAATTAAAACTAAGGTCTTGTATGATCTCCCCCTGATTTTCGATCTGGTAGTTGCCGGCTATGGAAGGTTCATCCCCGAATGAAAGCCTGGTCTTTCTCGCAAATGAACGTTGCATGGGTATGAATGAATAATCAGGGTTCACTACTTCCAGGATTTCGTCTTCCTGAAGGGAAACATTGAGATCCAGTTGAGCCTCCCTGCCGATCTGATAATAGAGCTCAGCTCCCGGCAGGCTTTTCTTCCCTATGGCATAGAAGGTGGGGACTATCAGAGGAGACTGCTGGAAATTGCTGTTTGCGGCGCTGAGGGCTCCCGCAAATATATATATACCCTCCCGGCCCGAGAGAAATGGTTGTCCGTTTTGATAAGCGATTATCTGAGGAAAGTTCCCTGCCAGCGGGTAGAATGATGCCGATTTGGGATATTCAAAATTATCGATTGGTTTTTCAAAAACATCCCTGAACAGGGGGTGATCAAAATATATTTCTGAGATAAGGATGTCTCCCGGCACCGACGGTTGATACTTGGCGCCAAGGGGTTCCATCAAGCGGTTGTAGCTTTCAATCCGGGCATTTTCCGATGGTATGATTACAAGGTTGCCTCCCTGTTCAATGAACCCTGGCAACAAATCCAGCAGGGGAGGGGGTATTTCTTCCAGCTCATTGAGAAGGATCAAATGCTGCCGTTCAAGATCGCTGTAATCGAGCCCGCGCAGTGTGGATTGTTTCAAATTAAAGCTTTCAGGGGTAAAGATGCGCTCCAGATAGGACGCGGCTTCGGGGCCTATGCTTACCACCTCTATTTTTCTGGGTTGATTTAATGTCAGATAAAGGATATTGTCATAGGCAAGCCCTTCATCTGAAATCTGAATGCTCCCCTTAAGGACCTGGGCCTCCGGTATTGTAAACCGCGCCTGGGATGTTCCGTCAGGTAGTCTTTCGCTTCCTGTCTTGGCCAGCAGTGTATCCCCGTTATATAAAGAAACCGGTAGGTTTTCCTGAACGTCTCCTTTGCTTAGGCGCACTGTTAATTCCAGATTTTCGGGACTTCCCCTTCGGATATACACCGTATCCAGTATGCTGTTGATTTTGGATTGGGACTGCTGTTGAACGGCCATAACGCTTGACTGTCCCCAGTCCTTCCATGCCGTTTTATCCCATCCCCTGAAATCGGAAAGGAGCCATAATTGTCTCGCAGCGGAGTCCGATCCTGAAAAAAGGGTTGCTGCCCGTAAACGAAGGGTTTCCAGGGTCATGGTTTCAGCACTGAAATTTAAATTCAACAGCCGCTCTTGAATGTCTTTTACCTGTATGCCCGTATAGATGTCCGAATTTGTCATCAGGGTGAATCTGAGGTCGGGTGGGAAATATTGCAATACTTCCTGCACGGTCTGTTGGAGCAGATTGGTGTTATCCCCACGGGCCTGCATACTAAATGAATTATCCAGGTAAACAACTATATCCTTCTTTTTATCAGAATTATAGGATGGTATATAAGGTTGACAAAATCCCAAAACAATAGCGGTGAGTATACCAAGCCGGCTTATCAGTAAAAGCCACTTTTTAAGGCGGCTGCTCTTGTTCGATTCGGCCAGGATACGCTCCAGGACTTTGACATTGGTAAATGGTGTGGTCCGGAACCTGCGAAGCCGCAGCAAATGCACCAGTATAGGAATGATCAGCAGGAGGAGTCCCCAAAGCAGTTCAGGATGCTGTAGTTGCATAAACTTCCAAACGATTCCTCAAATATAGCTAATTCCCTTACCAGGGCGTACAAAGGAATGCCTAAAACTCGGAAGTGGTTGTGCGGCACCTGGTAACATGTGCTTGCCGGTCAGCAAAAAAAGAAATAGTCTATACCCTCTTGTTGCCCGTTGGAATCCAGGTAGTCCCTTATCTCTTTTTGTGCTTCGGAGTTGGCAACCGTAACAATGCTCTGGGAATCTTCGAGCTGTCCTAACAAGGTGTAATGTTCAAGGGAGACGCCGTAAATACGTTTCCCGATCTTTTTTGGGTTGTCACAAAGCCAGTGAAAGGCCTGTTCTTGATCCTTCAACATTTTGGAAATGGTTTTTCCTTTGGAGCCGGCGCCCCATATCACCACGGCCCGTGATGCATCACGGTCCAGTTTCAAGAAATAGTACAGCTTGATTTCCAGGAAATAATTCTGAGCATAGTGTTCAGAGGTACGGGAGGTACGTTGGTCATAATCCCTCCAGTAATGAAGTAATTTTGGCGTGGAAATGCACTTCAGGCCAGCCTCGTAGAATCGAAAGCAAAGGTCATAGTCCTCAGGGTAGCGATTCGGAAAAAATGCCCCGCTTGCTTCCAGATCCTCCCGAAAGACCATCCAGCAGGGAGAAGGGATCACACATTCTTTATAGATTTCAGAGAAATTGGTTCCTTTTGCGATCAACCGGTTGAGCCAACGCTCATAACGGGCGTATCCGTCGGAGATGCCCCTGTCTGAGAAATACCTGACCTGCCCCAGGGCAATATGGCCGGCTCCGCAATCCCTTAACTGGCCAACCATCTCTTCCAGTCGGTCAACGGACATGCGATCGTCTGAATCCATTCGGGTGATCACCTGGCCCTTGCTTAGGGAGTACGACTTCCTCAGGGCCGGGATAATACCTGCTCCATCATTGGAAGCTATCCGGATACGCGCATCCTTCAGGGCATACTCCTCCAGAATATGCCTGCTTTCATCGGAGGAATGGTCATCCACCGCGATAAGTTCCCAGAACTCATACCCCTGGTTTCTTATCGAGTCGAGGCATTCGGGCAGGTAAGCCGCCGTATCCCTGAAGGGCATTAAGATGCTCACGAGCATTTCCATCGGGCTTGGTATCTATATCAGCTGCCTTTTCCGAGGGCTTCGGCAATCGCTGCTTTAGCAAGGGGAGCCATTCGCTCATATCCTTTCAGGGTGGGGTGTACCCCGTCTTCTGCCAGGTCCTTATCAAGGCCATTTGTATCATTGGCCATTGCGTTGAAGTAATCAACATATATCAGTTGTGCACTTTTCGCATACGAGCGTATCATATTGTTCAATAAGGGAATTTCCTCATCCGGGTGAATCCCTGGGCGCCAGGGGTATTCCTGAGCCGGGAGTACAGAGCAGAGTACAGGTTCAATGCCATTTGTACGGGAGAGCTCGGCCATGGAAATGATGTTGTGCAGAATTTGTTCCAGGGTCATCGGTCCTGTGTTTCCCGCTATATCATTGGTGCCTGCCAATATCAGAACGACTTTGGGTTTTAGGTCAATGACATCCTGACGGAATCGGACCA
>JARRLI010000041.1:0-13097 GCA_037387145.1 Robiginitalea sp.
TTTTTTTACATGGTCCAGCGCCCTATCTACCGAAAATTCAGTTTCCGGAAGATCTGCTTCCTCTTCGTAGAAGGGCATACTGTCCAGAAAAGCCCAGTAAACAATCCCCAAAAACAATAAAAATGTAATTACAGCGGTGCTTGATTTCATTTGGATGCTTTGGGAATAAAAGTATGAAATTCTAAATGTCAGGGTTATTTATCGATAAATATTAGGAAGTCTGAAGTAATTTGGTATCTTTAAAAGAAACGTAACTATCAAAACATCAACGAAATGGGTATAAAAAGCTTTCAGGGCCGAAGGTCCAAGGAGGCATCCAAAAAAGAGTACGATGCCCCCATCCTGGTTACGGATTATATGTCCAGAAAATTAGTCACCTTCCGTCCGGATCAGTCGATCCTGGAGGTAATGGATGCTTTTGCCAAACACAGAATTTCAGGAGGGCCGGTTCTGGATGACAATGGTTTTCTGGTAGGGATCATTTCTGAGGCAGATTGTATGAAACAAATCTCAGAAAGCCGGTATTTCAATCAACCAATCCTTGATACCAATGTCGAGAATTATATGACCAAGGAGGTGGAAACCATTCCCCACGATATGAGCATCTTTGACGCAGCAGGGGTATTTCACAAGAACAACCGCAGGCGCCTTCCCGTAATGAAGGATGGACTGCTTATAGGACAGATCAGCCGGAAGGATATCGTAATAGCGGCTTTAAAATTAAGTGCCAATAACTGGAAGTAAGATGTTGCCGGCAGGTTAGCTGGTGCATCATTTAAGATATAAAGAAGCCCGGGCCTATTGTAGGGTCCGGGCTTCTTTATTTACAGGCAACGTTTACTCTTCCTTGAGGATCAGGGCGGGGAGATCCAGTTCCCTATAAAGCTTGTTGTATTCCCCCATACCTTCTCCAACAATAGCATCGCGCTCCCTGGCCAGGGTATTCCAGGCCTGCAGCAGATCTGCGAGGCGTTCCTCCGCACCCTGGGTAACTCCGGGTTCCGCTACATCGATAAAGGATCTCAGATGCATGAGTTCTGCATTTAACTGATTATTGAAATTGATAACGTCCTGGAAGGTCTTTTGTTTTGGTTGAATCAAGGCTTCCTCCCAGGCGGTAATACGCTTTTGCAGCTCCTCGCCTTTCTCCAGAAGGGGTTGGGCGGTTTCGTTCCCCTTCAACAGGGAATTATGTGTCTTAATTTGAGAGGTAACTTTGCGGAGTTGTCCTACGGCCATATGCATATCTTTAATGGCCCCGTCGATGGACGCGAGGGCATCTTGTTGTTCCCGGTATGCCTCAGGGCTGGCCTCGATCATAGGATGTGGAACGACCTTTAAGGCCTTTTCGGACTGCTGTCCGTCCATTGTAAGGCGCACGGTGTAGGTTCCGGGTGCTGCCCTTGAACCCCGGTAGTCCCCATATACAAATACTTTTTCAACGGCGGGAAGGGCGTTGTTCCTGAAATCCCACACAAAGCGATTGTATCCGGCCTTTGCAGGCAGCACCTCGGGTCTGGGAGGTCCTCCGGGCCAGCTTTTGAATTCCTTATCTGGTTTATTGGTATAGGAACGGATCACCTGATTCCCTTTGAGGATTTCCAAGGTAAGATCGGTGGAATCGGTCGGCGCTGGCAGGTAATAATCGAGGATCACCCCGGATTTTGGGTTCTGCCCAAGACCGGTTACCGGATTTTTCGAGTAACCTCCTTCATATAGGTAGGTATCCCGGGGAGTAGCCAGAAACAGCGCCTGGTTATTTGGATTTGACTGCTGTAAAAAGGAAAGGTCATCCAGAATCCAGAAGGAACGCCCTGCTGTTGCCGCAACCAGGTCATTCTGCCTTATAGTCAGGTCATTGATGGGAACTACGGGAAGGTTCAACTGAAACGGTTGCCAGAAACCACCTCCGTCAAGGGAGATGTACAATCCGGTTTCCGTGCCCGCATAGAGCAGGTTAGCCCGTTGGGGATCTTCACGTACTACGCGGACAAACCCATGCGGATCATCCAGTCCCCGGACCATTTTTTGCCAGCTTTTCCCGTAATCTGCAGTCTTGTAGATATAAGGCTTCAGGTCCATGAACTTATACCGCATCAGTGTTAGGTATGCGGTGCCTGGATCATGTGGGGACACTTCGATGCTGTTGACGATCCCCTCGGCCATGCCTTCCGGGGTCACATTTTCCCAGTTTTGTCCACCATCCCGTGTCAGGTGGACCAGGCCATCATCGCTTCCTGCCCATAAAACACCTTTTTCGTGAGGCGATGCCACCAGATACATAATGGTATTGTAATTCTCTCCTCCTGCAGCCTCGTTGGTAAATGGAAGCCCACCTGGCCCTTGCTTTTCGGGTTCGTTCCGCGTCAGGTCCGGGCTGACCACCTCCCAGCTTTGGCCGGCATCACCTGAACGGAACACTACATTCCCTGCGTGATAGATGATGGAAGGATCAAATGGGTCTGCTATGATTGGTGCATTCCAGTTATAGCGGTACTTGAAATCCTCCGGAGCATTCCCCAGGGCGATCTCAGGGTATTCTTTAATGGGTTTGCCCTCCCGAGTAGCCTTAACCCATTTTTCGATAATTCCCTGGTAGCATCCACCAAAAATTACTTCGGGGTTGTCCGGATCAAAGGCCAGATAGGCACTTTCGCACCCGGCCACAGAATACCAGTCTTTCCAGTCGATCCCATAGTCGTTCGTCCGGCTCAGTATTGCAATGGCAGAATTGTCCTGTTGGCCCCCATAGACGTGATAGGGAAACAAATTATCCGTGATTACACGATAAAATTGTGAAGTAGGCTGGTTTTGCTGAGTACTCCAGCTCTTACCCCCGTTATTGGAAATATTGGCACCCCCGTCATTGGCATTGATCATCCGCTGGTTATCCCCCGGATGGATCCAGAGATCGTGATTGTCCCCATGGGGGGTGGACAATGGCTGGAACGTCTTGCCCCCGTCAATTGAACGGGTAACCGGGGCATTGAGAACATAGACAATATCGGCGTTCTGAGGATCCGCAAAAATCTCCATATAATACCAGGAACGCGTTATATTGATGCGGTCCTTATTCACCTGACGCCACTTTTTACCCCCATCATCCGACCGGTAGACCCCTGCCTGTTCACCTTCGGCTTCCAGTACTGCGTAGACCAGGTCCGTTCTTGCCCTGGAGGCTGAAATCCCGGCTTTTCCAAAGACAGCAGGCAGGCCATTTTTCAAGGGTTCCCATGTAGCCCCCCCATCGGAGGATTTGTACAGGCCGGAACCGGGACCTCCGGATTTCATGGTCCAGGGGAACCGTTGATGTTCCCACATGGCAGCGTACAGGACAAGCGGATTATTAGGATCCATCGAAAGGGAAGAGGCCCCGGTAATAGAATTTACATAGAGGGTTCGTTCCCATGTCTTTCCACCATCCAGCGTGCGATAGATCCCCCGGGTTTCTGAAGGGCCGTATTGCGCGCCGATAATAACATCAGAAATATGCCTGCTGTCATCAAGCCCGAGATGTTTCCAGGTTTTTCCCGCGTCCCTTGAAAGGTATAAACCATCCCCCATGGAAGTCATTACTCCCCGGGCTGCGTGTTCACCCATCCCAACCAACACGATGTTTGGGTTGCTCTCAGAAACAGCAATAGCCCCTACGGTACCTGTTTTAAAAAACCCGTCGGATACATTTTTCCAGTTAATGCCATCATCAGTGGTTTTCCAGATTCCACCCCCTGTGCCGCCCATATAATAAGTTCCTGCCTGGTTGACAACCCCGGAAACAGCTACGGACCTGCCGCCTCGGAATGGTCCGATATTGCGCCATTTAACCCCGGTGTACAGGGTGTCCATAAGCATCGGCTGGGGATTCTTCTGTTTTCTTTTCTGGCTGTATGCGGAACAGCAAATCAATAGGCTTACCAATGAGATAATAAGGTAGTTCTTCATTTGAGATTTTAATTGGAGTTATTAATGGGACGTAACTAGTCGGCAATGGAGGCAAATACCATCTGTCGGAATTTCCAGCCGGTCTGGTCGCCGGTGTTGCCCTGTGTCTGTTTCATAAGGATTCCGATGAGTTGTTCCCCCGGATCCGCAAAGTACTGGGTGTTGTAGTATCCACCCCAGTCGAAGGTTCCTATTCCACCTTCACCTCCGAAGGCAACACCTGCAGGGTTTACCACCCCAAAAGCCAGATTGAAGTCTTTGGGACCACCTCCCCATAGGTCTCCTATCTGGTTCGCCATCATGGTTTCCACAGTGGTGCGGCTCAATAGACGCACCCCATTGTATTCCCCTTTGTTGAGCATCATTTGCAGAAAAATAAAGTAGTCCTCAGAAGTACTTGAAAGCCCTGCTCCTCCCGAGAAAAAACTCCTGGCCCCCTGAATAGGATAGTCGATATCGAAGACTTCCGTATGGAAGGGTTGCCATTTTTCTTCAACCTTATGTTGTACCGGTACGAGGCGTGCAGCCTTTTCTTCCGGAAGGTAAAACCAGGTATCGTTCATATGCAGGGGATCGAAAATGCGGGTCTTTAGAAATTCATCGAATGGCATCCCTGACACAATCTCCACGAACCTTCCCAAAACGTCGAGTCCTTCACTGTAGGTCCAGCCTTCTCCTGGCTGGTGGTGCAGGGGCATTCGGGCTATTTTAGGGACATTATCCTCGAGGGTCACAGGCTCGGCAGTAAAGGCGTCGATAACGCCTTCTTTGGCGAATGCCTTTCGTATCCGGGGATCCCCATCAATCATTCCGTACCCTATCCCCGAGGTATGGCTCAGCAAATGCCGTATAGTGATCGGGGTGTTAAGGGGTTTTGTGGTGAAAGTGCTGTCGCGTTCTTTGAATGTATCAAGTACCCCTGTATGTTCGAATTCTGGGATGTATTTTGAAATTGGATCATCCAGGCGGAAGTGACCTTCGTCCCAAAGCATCATGACAGCCGTACTGGTGATGGCTTTGGTTTGGGACGCAATTCTAAAAATGGCATCTTTTTTAAAAGGGGTGCTATCCTGCGCATTGGACATCCCGAATGCCTGGTGGTATACAATGTTTCCATTCCGGGCAATCAGGGCAACTCCTCCCGGGATCTGTCCTTGGGCTAGGGCTTCTTCCAGCATGTTATCTATGCGTTCAAGACGTGCCGGATCAAGGCCTTCCAATTGTGTTATTCCGGTGGTTTCCCCGGCAGCATTCCCTGGCGGTTGTTGTTTGCAGGAATTCAACATGATGATCCCGACAAAAAGGAGTATAATTTTTTTCATGTGTGTTTAGTTTTGACCCCCTTCCCTGTTGGGTTCCCGGGGGGTAGGCCATGTGCGTGGTTCATTGGTTTGCGGATCGATAGGCAGTACGGCCTTCTCCCGTGATGTCCGCTCCGGATCTTCACTGGCCATATAGGTTAATACAGCAGTCAAAATGGCGTTGTTCCGAACGTCATCAAAGACGATTTTATCATAGGTGTCCAGATTGGTGTGCCAGGTGTAGTTCCAGTAACTCCAACTCAGGGAGGAAAGTGAAAATGCGGGGGCACCCATAGCGACGAAGGAAGCGTAGTCAGAGCCTCCCCGCCCGGGATTTCCAGGGAAGGTAGTCTCAATATGCTGGGTGATTTCATCCGGGACGGCTGACAGCCAGCGCCCCAGGTAGGCGTACGAATTGAGGAAGCCCTGACCGGAAATTCGCACGACCCTTCCGGTTCCATTGTCCTGGTTGAACAATGCCTGCAGGCCGTTAACGACCTTCGGGTGGTCTTCCACATATGCCCTTGACCCATTTAGGCCCTGTTCTTCACTTCCCCAAAGACCTATGATAATGGTGCGCTTCGGATTGGGGTAGACCTTCTTTAAAATCCGGGCTGCCTCCATCATTGTAATGGTTCCGGTACCGTTGTCGGTTGCACCCGTACCCCCATCCCATGAATCAAAATGTGCGGACAATACAATGTATTCATCAGGTAGTTCGCTGCCAGGTATCGTGGCAATGGTATTGAATGTGGGTACGCGTCCCAGTTCCCTGGATTCCGCCACGGCACGGATTTCGGGTTGATCTCCGTTTTCAGCCATGCGGTAAACCATACCATAATCCTCCAGGGAAAGATCGATGACCGGAATTTTTTCGGTGTTTGCGCTAAAGATCTTATTGGCCCCAAAGGCGCTTGACCACCTTGATTGCAAAATTCCGGCTGCCCCCGCTTCCTCCAGCGCCTTATTGATATTCCTGGAGGTGTACCCCGTATTACTTAAGTTTTGCCTCCAGGCTTGCTCTTGTGCCTTCCGTTGCTCCTTCATCTGCTCGAATGAAGGTTCTGTTGCAAACTCTTCCCAGTTGTAGTCCGGGCGTCCGGTAATTTGGGGCATGGATACACATACCCACTTTCCCCTGACCTGCGGCAGCCAGCGGACAAAGGCCAGAGAGTCCGTGACTGTGGGCAGGGTTACAACCCCTGCTGTAACCCCTTTGGAGGAAGTCGAGGGGCTCCATGCCAGTTGTCTGCCATGTAGTGAAACTACCCGGGGTGCTACCAGGTCTATGTGGCATATTCCACGCTCCCAGCCCCTCCAGGTTCCCCACTGCTCATTTTCTGCAGAAATATCCCACTGGGAAAACGTATCTACGGCCCATTCATGTGCCTTCATCATTTGAGGGGTTCCTACCAGGCGCGGACCGATCACATCCATGAGCTGGTGGGCCAGGTTTTGCAATTGTGAGTTCTCTGTTGCTTCTTTTTCTATTGCTGCTATTATGTCTTCCGAATTTTGAGCCCGGGTTGTGGGCAGGGTCAGCAGCAAAAGGGTAACAAAGAGTAAGGTTCGTAACATTATCTTGGGTTGTTATTTAGGTCTCAGAAAGATAAGAATAAAAGATGCATTCTGCCCAGTGCATTTTTACTGCCTTTTCGATTCTGAAACTGAATCCTGAATTGATCTGGCAGTGTGACGGGCGAGTTTTGTATGATAACTTAAACTATTAGTATTTATGAATGCACTTAGAAACAAAGTCCTTTTAATAGGAAATCTGGGTCAGGACCCGGATATCCTGGTGATGGAAAGCGGTAATAAAATGGCCCGGTTTTCCATTGCCACAAATGAAACCTATCGCAATGGTAAGGGTGAAAAAGTTACCGACACACAGTGGCATCAGGTAGTGGCCTGGGGGAAAACAGCGGACATTATCGAAAACTACCTTACCAAGGGTAAGGAAGTAGCGGTGGAAGGCAAATTAATCCATAGGTCCTATGATGCACAGGATGGTCAGCGGAAATACGTTACTGAAGTCCGTTGTACAGAGCTTCTTATGTTTGGTAAATAATTACCATTCAGTCTTTTAGCGACAAAAAGGGCTTTTGAGCCCTTTTTTTGTGCACTTGTTTTTGCTGTTTTGTAACTTATTAAGAAGGTCCCCGTCTATTAATTAAAGCCGATCCTTTTGAGACCAAGCAATTTCATATGGATTTTTTGCCTTATCGGTGCTGTAACCTACCAGGTAGCAGGGAAGGATGTTGTCAGTATGGCTTCCGAGGAGCAACATAATCTGGAACGGGCCATGCGTGATGCCGACCACGAACACAACAAGCGATTTACCCGACATGCGGACGAAGTGGATTTCTGGAATGACCAAAGAGACTTTGAACAGAAACTTTTTCAAAGTCACTCCGGAAATTACAAGGCGTACCTCTATGGAAAACACCTTGCATACCTCAGTCACCGTGAAGATTGTTCTTCGGAATGTGGTCATGGCGATTATTATCGCAGGCAGGCCTCCTTTTATTCACAGTTCAACTCGCGGAATGGGGATACGTTCCTAACACTGACCCGATTGGAAGATGACCTGGGCTGGGAAGTTTCATTGATCAGTACTCGTCGTAATCAATAGGATCTCTGGATAGGACGCAAAATTAATTTCAGGCTACTTGCTGCAATTTGGATTGGCGTCTAAGTTCCTCCAATAAATCAAAACAGGGACACTTTTTACACCGTTTGCCCTCGCATTTCCTGTACTTTTCACAACATTTGGATTTGCATCCCCCGGGGGTACACTGTATTTCGGCGAGCTTCAGGAGGCGCTTTTCCCGTTTTTTACTTTGTTTCCCTGCGTATTTGTCCTTTTTCTTTCCCATTGTAGCCAGGTAGGTCCAACAAACTTAGTAATTTATAAATAATCTAAATAAACTTTAACACCTCAGGCTCCCGGATCACCTGCTGCACTTTCTACCGCGATCTGCTGCACGTCCCGGTCAAAGAGGTAGAGTCCTCCTTTATCATTTCCGATCAGATTTATTTTATCCAGGATGTTCCTTGCAAGCGCTTCCTCTTCAATTTGTTCGGCAACATACCACTGCAGGAAATTATGTGTTGCATAATCCTTCTCCTCCAGGGTTATATGGACTAGTTCATTGATGCTTTGAGAAACAAAGATCTCGTGTTCGAGCAATTCTTTGAACATGGACTGAAAACTGCCAAAGTCTGTTTTGGGAGCGATCAGGTCAGAAACGATGGCATGCCCACCCCGTTCATTCACGTATTTGACGAGCTTCAGCATATGCATCCGTTCTTCATCGGAATGTTTATACATGAACTGGGCAATTCCCTCGAGCCCTTTGACCTCGGCCCAGGATGCCATGGATAGGTAAACCTGTGAGGATTCAGCCTCTATTCGAATCTGATTATTCAGCGCTTTTTCAACTTTTTCGGTAAGCATAGTTTAAGTTTTAGGTAAAATTACAAAATGCCATTGGGTTTTGACCATACGGAAGCAAACTAGAATTCCAATAATACGCCTGTAGTTCCAGGACCCATCTGAAGGTTCCAGTTAAGGGATTTTTCATCTTTGTTGCACTTTTCGCTGTACCTGGTATCCAGGTGTCGGTCGATGGCTTCTACCGTAAAGATACTCAATGCCCTGCTGAATACTACATCAGAAAGCCAGTGTTCACCATCCCAGAGGGAGGAGATCCCCGGTACCATCCGCACAGTATAAATGCTGGCTTTGACCCTTGGACTCCTGACTTGTTTCGCCAGGGAATATGCCTTAGTAAGGGCCATTACAGGCTGGCCCGAGGGAAAAGAATGATGCTCCCCGTTAGCCTGCCATAGCGGCTTGAAGGTGTCTTTTCCTTTCTCAGCAAGGGGCCGGGCCCTGCCCAGCAGGCCCCCAAATGTTGCCCATTGGGATTTTTTCAAATATAACGGACGGGAATACGAATATCCGACCCCCCTGAAAATGCTCCCCATGTCGTAAGCAAAGTGATTCCAGGTTGAGGCATCCCGGGAGGGTTCCTGTCAAAAAGAAACATAGGAAGGGTTGCTTTCTCATTGCTCAGAAAAAAATAAATTGGGCCGTTCGGAAAGTGTTGGCATGTGCCTCCACAATCGTCCTCAATTGGGGGCTATACCCCCCGCCCATGCTGCATTGCACGGGCAGGTCCCGTTCACGGCACCACTGGAATACCATTTCATCCCGTCTACGACACCCTTCGGGACTCAACCCAAGTGTACCCAGTTTATCGGTGCGAAGGATGTCCACTCCGCACAGGTAAAAAACAAAATCTGGGTTGACCTTACTTGCAAGCTCGTCAAGTGTTTTCTCCAAAATGGTAAGATATGTTTTATTTTCAGTTTCGGGCTCCAGGGGAATATCCAGGTCAGAGGTCTCCTTGCGGAACGGATAATTGGCCCTTCCGTGCATGGAAAACGTAAACACCTCCGGAACCGTGCTGAAGATCTCTGCCGTCCCGTTCCCCTGATGGACATCCAGGTCGATGATCAGAATTTGTTTGGCCAGTTGACTGGCAAGCAGATAGTGGGCCCCGATAGCCTGGTCATTAAGCATACAAAAGGCTTCACCCCTATCGGAATAGGCGTGGTGGGTCCCTCCGGCAATGTTCATGGCAACCCCGTTTTCCAGGGCAAACAGGCAACCTTCAATGGTGCCCTGGGCTATGCGAAGTTCCCGCTGCACAAGTTCCGGGCTCCAGGGAAATCCCACTTTTCGAATTTCCCGGGCTGAAAGCTTTCCACAGGATAACCTTGTGAAGTATTCACCGTCATGGGCCCTGAGAATATCCTGTTCTTCAGGCATGCCCGGCTCAAAGAAATTATCAGGGCTGCAGGTCCCTTCATGCAGCAGTTGTTGAGGCAGCAGTTCGTATTTCTGCATGGGGAATCGGTGGCCGGCAGGCAACGGGTGCTTGTAGATAGGGTGATAAGCAATCTTTAGCATGACTACATAGGATCCACCTGCTAGTGAGAAGGGTTCCGATCAGTTGACAGGGGATCCGTTTGGTATACCGTCTTCTTCCGGGGCCATAAAAACCAACCCTCCATCAGGTCCTTCTGCCAGGAGGATCATTCCCTGGCTTTCAACACCCCTGAGGGGTCTTGGAGCCAGATTTACCAGAACGGTCACCTTTTTTCCAACCAGTTCCTCCGGGTTGAAGTATTCGGCAATACCGGAGACGATGGTACGGGTATCGATGCCTGTATCAACCTTCATCACGACCAGCTTTTTGGTTTTGGGCATTTTCTCGGCTGACAGGATGGTCCCCACACGCAGGTCCATTTTGGAGAAGTCCTCAAAACTCACGGTTTCTTTCTGGGGGGCTACAGAGGTCTCATTCATTTCATTTCCTTTTTTAGTGGCTTTGAGTTTATCCAGTTGTATTTGGATTTCGGCATCTTCGATTTTTCGGAAGAGCAATTCGGATTTTCCAATAACATGGCCTTCCGGGAGCAGAATTTCATCGGTTACCAGTGTGTCCCAGGCTAAGGTTGTATTCGTCGGTTGCAGCCTCAACATGTCCTTGAGCTTCTTCGAGGTAAAAGGAAGGAATGGCTCACTGAGGACCGACAGGGCTGCAGCTACCTGCAGACCAACATAAAGTATGGTTCCCGCCCGGTCAGGATCCTGCTTGATGACCTTCCAGGGCTCTTCATCCGCCAGGTATTTATTGCCCAGGCGTGCCAGGTTTATAAGATCCTGCGAAGCTTCGCGGAACGGCCTGAAAGTCTTTCCAGGTGAAATCATTGTCCTTGGTTTCCGGGGCATTAGCGGTCAGTACGTACCTGAGCACATCCTGCATATCCGGGAAATCCTGCAGGTATTCATGCAGCCATACCGCCCAATTGCGGGAGGTAGAAAGTTTTTGCCCTTCCAGGTTCAGAAATTCGTTTGCTGGCACGTTCTCCGGAAGAATGAAGTCCGCATGCGCCTTGAGCATTGAGGGAAAGATGATACAATGGAATACGATATTGTCCTTTCCGATGAAGTGAAGTAACCGCGTTTCGGGATCTTTCCACCAGGGCTCCCAGTCCTTTCCTTCGCGTTGGGCCCATTCCTTGGTGGAGGAAATATAACCTATGGGGGCATCGAACCAAACGTATAGTACCTTCCCCTCCCCACCGGGTACGGGCACGGGAATCCCCCAATCCAAATCCCGCGTTACCGCCCTGGGCTTCAGCCCGTCATCGATCCACGACTTGCACTGCCCAAAGACATTCGGTTTCCAATCCTTTTTATGGCCCTTGAGGATCCATTCCTTTAGAAAGCCTTCGTACCGGTCCAGTGGGAGGAACCAGTGCCGGGTCTTTTTCATAATGGGGATGGCACCCGTCAGAACGGACCGGGGATTGATCAGATCGGTCGCATTCAGGGAAGAGCCGCATTGTTCACACTGGTCTCCATATGCCTGGTCGTACCCGCATTTAGGGCAGGTGCCGGTCACAAAGCGGTCCGCCAGGAACTGGGAAGCTTCAGCATCGTATAGTTGCTCCCCTGTTTCTTCCAGGAAGTCTCCCTGGTCATACAGTTTCTTGAAAAAATCCGCCGCTGTCTTGTGATGTATTTCTGCAGAGGTGCGGGAATAGTTGTCAAATGTTATTCCGAATTCCCTGAAGGACTTCTCGATGATATGGTGGTACTTGTCGATCAGTTCCTTCGGACTGATCCCTTCTTTTTTTGCCTTCATCGGGATGGCAACCCCGTGTTCGTCGCTGCCGCATACGAATAGTACTTCCTCTCCATTCAGGCGGAGGTACCTGCAATAGATATCCGCAGGGACATAAACGCCGGCAAGATGGCCAATATGGATCGGACCATTGGTGTATGGCAGGGCCGCTGTAACGGTGGTGCGTTTATGGGAAGCAGGCTGGTTGGGCATGATGGCGATACTATGAGCCACAAAAATAACCAAATTTAATGGCGGCTTACAACCGTACCTGCAAAGAAAAGCCCTCGAGACACTGGACAGATAAGAATATCAGGGGCGTCCAGTGTCCGAGGGCACTAACCGTAAGGCAGGTCAGGTCAGGCTACCATAATGGACTTTGCCAGTTTTCGATCCTGCACATCGATGCGGTAAATGTATTTTCCGGTGGCCAGATATCTGGGTACCCGGTCCCTTACATTGAGGTCAAGACTTCCTTCGAACATCATTTCATTGTACAGGGTGGCAACCTTTTGACCGAGGATATTGAAAAGGGTAATATCGACATGCGCGGTAAATGGAAGCTCTACATGGATGTGGGGATTGGACTCTGTTGGATAGAACGGGCGGTGCACAATCCCGTCCAACAATGTATCCGAAGGTGGCTCAAATTCACCTTCTTCACCAGGTATGGGTGGCGTAAAAGGTTGGTCGTCATAGGAAATATCGTCAAAGTCGACCCCGCTGCAATTGAACCCAAGGTTGACTGGGCTGTATGGATGACCGAGTAAATGTTGTTCTACCAGGGGTATGGGGACGCACAACCATTCCGCCAGGACCGTAGCGTACAGGTCCCTGAAATCCATGGTGTACTCAAGATTTCCACGGCTGTTGGGATCGTCCAGGGAGGGGTGTTCCCCTACAAACGCACTTCCATTGAGTCCGGATCCGAAAAAGAGGGTAGGGGCTGCCTTTCCATGGTCCGTCCCATTGGATCCATTCTCAAAAATCCGCCTTCCGAATTCAGAGAAGGTCATGCTGAGTACTTTGTCGTCCTGTTGGGTAAATTCCAGGTCCTCATAAAAATGCTTAACCGCTATTGAGAGGTTCGTCATCAGCCTTTCGTGGGCAAGTGGTTGGTTCCCGTGGGTGTCAAAACCCCCCAGGGAGATCA
>JARRLI010000042.1:0-10248 GCA_037387145.1 Robiginitalea sp.
GATCCGTCCAGCCGTAGCCTTTCATGATGTGCTTCAGGCTGTCATAAAGTTCCACCTTATCGTAGAGGTAATCCATTTTTCCAAGCTGAATGTATGCCCGGTATAAATTCGGATCGTATACCTCTGCCAGGAGGAATGCCTCCGGGTTCTTCATTTTGATATGTGAATTCAGGTAACTCCAGAATTCTACCGGAACCATTTCCGCCATGTCATACCTAAATCCGTCCACGCCCATATCCAGCCAGAAATGGACTATATCCCTGAATTTCGACCAGGTCCGGGGGACGGTCCTTTCCTTCCAGAATTCATAATGGGCCTGGTAATCCAACCCTGCAAAGCGTTCGGGGATGCTGTCGAAATCGTGTGTCCCGTCTGGCCGGACTCCGTAATTGAGTTTGACCGTTTCATACCAGTCATTCATATCCGGTTGTGGGAGTCGCGAACCATTGCCGGTCCATTTTGCAGGATTCTCTGCGAACAAATGGTCGGCCATCGGATGTTCCTGCCCTCCGAGTGGCTCGTATCCATCCCGCCAGTCGGGAACACGGAATGCCTCCCCCGGGATGTAGTAGAAATCATTGTTTTTGGCATAGGTTACACTGGTATTGTCACCCGACCCGAACGGTTCAGCTGACCCGGGTGTAGATGCACCCTCATAGCTCCGGGCTACATGGTTAGGTACAATATCGATCAATACTTTCAGTCCGGCCTCATGGCTTCGTTCCACAAGGGCGCGGAACTCCTCCAACCGTTTGGCGGGGTCGAGAGCGAGATCTGGATTGACGTTGTAATAGTCCTTGACAGCATAAGGGGAACCTGCCCTGCCCTTTATAACATCCGGGTCATCCTGTCCAATTCCATAGGCTGTGTAATCGGCGACTAGGGCGTGGTGTGGCACACCTGTATACCAGATATGCGTTATCCCCAGTTCCCGGATCTCCGTAAGCGCTTTAGGGGTAAAGTCTGCAAATTTTCCTACCCCGTTTTCTTCCAGGGTACCCCAGGGTTTGTTGGTGGCATTGGTATTGCCAAACAGGCGTGTAAAAACCTGGTAAACTACTTTCTTTCGGGATTCGTTCATAGCGGGTTCATTCACGCCCTCAGCTGATTTAGTGCCGCCCTGACCGCAGGATAGCAGGATGAAGGCGGTGAGGGAAACACAATAAAATGATTTCATCGTCCTTGTTACATGGTTGTAAAGATATACGCTCCGGGAGCATTAAGCGCTAGAGTACCCGACCAACGTATTTTTTCATCGGTATGTATGTTTCTGAGTGTTCTTCCGGTCAGCCCGAGTTCTTCAAACCGTTCCAGGGATAACTCCACAGGCCCTTTACTTTTATTCAATATAAGGATTACTGTTTCGTCCTTGGCATTCCTGGAAAGCAGATATACCCCATTTTCAGGAGCAAAATGCCGTGTGGTTCCTCTTTGAAGGGCATCACTGCTTTTTCTGTAATTCAGAATCTTCCTCAAATAGGATTGCATCTGAAGTTCCTCCGGGGCCATGCCATCACCTGTAAAGCCATTCTTTGTATCTGACTTCCATCCTCCGGGAAAATCGGTTCGGATCAGCCCATGGTCTCCCGGCTTTGCCGAGTTCTGCATCAATATTTCCGTGCCGTAATAAACCTGCGGAATCCGGGGCACCGTAAGGATATAGGCCAGTGCCATTTCAGTGAGGGTAATGGATTCCCCTAGCTGGGTAAACAGGCGGTCCATGTCGTGATTATCACCGAACATCATGATATCCTGTGGCCGTGCATAGTAGAAATCATTGGCAAGGGCTTCATACAACATATTTAATCCACTGTTCCAGGTCTCTTGGGAATTAAGAGATTTTATCAGGGTTTTTTGCAGTGGGAAATCCATGGTGGTCCTCAGGTAGGACTCATAGGAATCCCGGTTCCTGGATCCGTGTTGCCAGTACCCCACCAGCAAAGGATTATAGCTCCATTCTTCCCCCGCTATATTGAAATTCGGATACTCTTCCATAAGAGATCGGGCCCACTGAGCCATGAAATGTTTGTCGGGATACGGGTAGGTGTCCTGCCGGATACCCCCGAGTCCCAATGTCTCTACCCACCAGATACTGTTTTGGATCAGGTAGGTCGCCATAAAAGGATTGTTCTGGTTTAAATCAGGCATGGACTGCACGAACCATCCCCTATTCATAAGTTCCCTATCGGTCCTGGAGGCATAAGGATCCTGGTTGACGGTCCTGCGGTGGTTTGTAACGGTATGTGATTCGCCCTTATTGAACTCCTCCTGATAATGGATCCAGTCTGGGAAGGGGAGATCTTCCATCCACCAGTGAGACAGGCCGCAATGGTTTACAACCTGGTCCATGATCAGTTTTAATCCGTGGGCCCGGGCCTGATCGCTCAGCTGCCTGTATTGCTCCAATGTGCCGAAACGCGGGTCCACGGCATAGAAGTCGGTGATCGCATATCCGTGATAGGAAGTCCGGGGCATATCGTTAGTCAGCAGCGGGCTTGGCCAAAGGGCGGTAAACCCCATTTCCTCGATATATTCAAGATGGTCAATCATCCCCTGTATGTCTCCCCCATGTCTGGCATAGTCATCCCCGCGGTCGACCCTGCGCTCTTTCATGGAAGGAATGACATCATTCTGCGGATCCCCATTGGCAAAACGGTCCGGGGTGATCAGATAAACCACATCCGATGCATCAAAGCCGACAAACTCCTCCCCAGCTTTCTCCCGTTGCTTGAGCTCATACGTCATTGAAATCTCCGGATGCCCCTCCCTTTGAAGAAGAAGGCGAACCGTTCCCGGGGCAATACCGGGGTCCAGGGTCAGGTCGAGGAACAGGTAATTGCGGCTCGATCCGGGGTGCCAGGAATCCAGCTCCAGACCGCCATAATCTACCCTTGGTGTATAATACGCCAGATCGTGCCCCTGCAGCATGAGTTGTAATGAAGGATTTTGCATCCCTGCCCACCAATTGGGGGGCTCAATTCGGATTTGTCCCATTTGCCCGTGTAAACCGGATACCCCAGCCATAATGAATAAAGCACTTATCGACAAAGCTTTCAGCAATTTTTGCCGGCCGCCTCGCAATTCCCTAGACATGGATCGTTTTTTGAGGTGTAATGACAATACGATGACCATTTACGCGAATGGTCATCTCTTCCCTGGCGTCGAGGTGAAAGCTGCAACTATCTGACGTAACGGTCACCTTCAGGATTCGGTTTCTGAAATTGATCTTGAAGGAATAGGAGTCCCACTGCGCAGGTATCCTGGGGTAAAAATGCAATTTATCATCGATTACGCGCATGCCCCCGAATCCTTCCACTATGCTCATCCAGGTACCAGCCATGGAAGTTATATGTAGTCCTTCCTCCACCTCTTTGTTGTAATCGTCAAGGTCCAGGCGGGAGGTCCTTAGATAGAATTCATAGGCTTGCTCCATGCGGTTGAGCTTGGCTGCCTGTATGCTATGTACACAGGGCGACAGTGAGGATTCGTGGACCGTAAAAGGTTCGTAGAAATCAAAATGTCGTCCCAGTTCCGCTTCGGTGAAATGATCCTCGAAAAAATAAAACCCCTGCAGGGTATCCGCCTGTTTGATGTAGGGCGATCGGAGAATCCGGTCCCATGACCATTTCTGGTTCAGGGGCCGTTCGGAACGCTCCAGTTCGGCCACCGGGATCAATTCCTTATCCAGAAAGCCGTCCTGCTGCAAGTATACCTGATGTTCCTCCGAATAAGGCAAGTACATATTCCCTGCTACTTTTTCCCATTGCCCGGTTTCTTGCTCGGTTAGAGCGGTATGCCCGATGATACGCTGGTAATCCTCCGGAAATCCTTCCCTAACCCGTGCCAGTTGCTCCAGACAGAACCGGATGCACCAGCGGGCGGAATAATTCGTATACCAATTATTGCTAACATTATTTTCGTATTCATTGGGTCCGGTTACACCAAGGATTACGTATTGTTGTTTTGGATTCGAAAAGGAAGCACGCTGATGCCAGAACCGGGCAATGCCGATCAGCACTTCCAACCCCATCTCAGGTATATATGTATAGTCTCCCGTATACCTGTAATAATTGAAAATAGCGAACGCTATCGCGCTGTTCCTGTGGATCTCCTCGAAGGTGATCTCCCATTCATTGTGACACTCCTCCCCATTCATGGTCACCATGGGGTACAGGGCCGCTCCATTGCTGAAGCCCAGCTTTGCCGCATTTTGAATGGCCTTTTCCAAATGATTATAACGATACTCCAGCAGGTTTCGCGCTACATGCTGGTCTTTGGTCGCCATATAGAACGGAATACAGTAAGCTTCGGTGTCCCAGTAGGTGCTCCCTCCGTATTTTTCACCGGTAAATCCCTTGGGCCCGATGTTAAGGCGGGAATCCCGTCCGGTGTACGTCTGGTTGAGTTGCAGGATATTAAAACGAATCCCCTGCTGGGCCTTTACATCTCCCTCTATGGTTATGTCGCTCATCTCCCAAATGGATTGCCATGCTTTACGCTGTGCTTCCCTGAGATTGTCGAACCCCTTGTCAATTGCGGTATCGAGGACTTTACCTGAGGCTTTCACCAAATCCGATTTCTTATGGTTCAGATCTACTGTATATCCTCCATATTTATAGATTGTCAGCGGATGGCCAGCGGGCACCTCTACCTGATAGCGATGTCCGATGTAGGTGTCTTCCTCTATGGTTTCAGGCACCTGGAGAGTTTCCTCTTCACCCAGCGTTAACCGTGTGTCCATGAAAGTACAGGTGTGGAAGTGGGTTTTCAGGGTGTGTGCCTCAATAAAGGCTCGACTTCCCTCGGATAGGACGCGGGTGGTTTCCCAGAACTGGTCATCCCAATTGGAGTCCTCATTAGCGATACCACTGTCCAGGTAAGGCTCCACCTCTACATGTGCGCCCTGTTCAGGAAGACTCAGCCGGTACGAGATAGCACCCAGCTCATCCATATCCATGCTAAGGAAGCGGGTTGCTTCCACAAGTACAAGTAGGCCATTTTGAAGCACTGCTTCAAAAGAGCGCTTGTACCAACCTTCCTTCATATTGAATTCGCGCCGAAACCCTTTGACCTCACGGCAGCGGTTCAAATCCAGGGCTTCTCCGTCTACCCTTATCCGGATACCAATCCAGTTAGGGGCGTTAATGACTTTGGCGAAGTACTCCGGATATCCGTTTTTCCACCATCCTACCCGGGTTTTATCCGGATAGTATACGCCTCCTATATAACTTCCCTGAAAGGTGGGGCCGCTGTAATCCTCTTCGAAGTTTGCCCGTTGACCCATGGCGCCGTTCCCCAGGCTGAAAAGGCTCTCGGAAGACTTCACCCGGGAAGCCTCATAACCTTCTTCAATGATTGACCATGTATCGGGTTTGATATAGTCCTGATTCATTTTTTGTTTTTATTTAAGCGATTTCTCTCTGAGTTTTAAAAGTTCTTCCATGAAATCCAGCCCTATTTGAGTAAAATCCGTAAAAACACAATCCGCCTCTGAGAGTACCTCGGAATCACCTATTCCCAGGCTGAACATGCCTGCATTGTTTGCAGCTGCAATTCCCGCCAGTGCATCTTCGATCACCACACACTGCGGAGGAAGAACCTTCAACCTTGAAGCAGCGATCAGGAATACCTCAGGGTCCGGCTTGGCCTTTACCACCTGATTTCCGTCTACTACTGTATTAAAATAGGAGGCCAGGCCTACCTTCTTTATGATGGGAATTGCATTTTTGCTGGCAGATCCCAGGGCTATGGGGATTTCCCGTTCCTTCAAAAAATCAAGGACCTCGCAAACTCCCGGAAGAATTTCCGAAGCATCCATTTCACTAATATATTGAAGGTAATCCTCATTCTTTTCATGCAACCAGGTATCGAACTGTTGCTTAGGCACCTGTATCCCCCCCAATTCCAGCAGGAGTTCCAGACAGCGTTTCCGGCTCACCCCTTTGAATTGTTCGTTATCTTTCTCGGTAAACTGAATACCCAGTTGATCAGCAAGGTGTTTCCAGGCGAGATAATGATATTTGGCGGTGTCCACGATCACCCCGTCGAGATCAAATATGAAGCCCTTCATTAGCTTGATTTATTTTTTAGGTCCTGTCCGGAAGTTATCCGAATGCAGGAAAAACAGGTTCCAAATATAGAAAGGAAATGCTTTTCAATAAGCCAAAGAATGAATTCCCAAAAAATTATACAATGGGGGAGGGAGATTGGGCCCTTGAAGTTTATTGATCCCGGGTTGGAAGGGGACCGGTGGACTCCCGGGCTATAAGACTGGCTTTGATAAGCTCGGTAGTATAACTGTCAGGATCTGTTTCGTCATAATCATTTTCCACCTTCTCAATGAGCAATCTGGCCGCCACTGCTCCCATTTCCTCCCCATGCTGAGCCATAGAACTCAAGGTGGGGATAGAGTACCTTGACAGCAACCCGTCCGTGAAACCAATGAATGAAATATCCCCAGGAATACGCAATCCCATTTTTTGAGCAATTCTCATCCCGCGAATCGCGAAAATCTCATTGACACTTAAAACAGCATCAAAATCTTTATTCTGAAAGAATTTCCGGGTTAGATCTTCCTGCTCAAATTGAAAGGGAAGCCTGAGAATCAGGGATTCATCAAAGCGCAATCCGTGTTTCTCAAGGGCCCTTCGATACCCTCTGGCCCTTTTATCGCTCACATTTATATAGCTTTCCGTAGTGAATAGGGCTATTTTCTTCTTGCCGCTTTCTATTAAAAAGTCCACTGCCTCCATCGCGGCCTCCTCATCATTGATGATAACACGATCGCATTGGACTTCCTCGGTAACCCGGTCAAATAGAACCAGCGGGATTCCCTGCTCGGTTACCTGCTTAAGATGGTTGTAATCATTTTTTGCCTGCGTTTCCGCTGATAGGGCCATTATGAATCCATCGATGCTTCCGTTAGCAAGCAATTCCATATTAATTACTTCCTTATTGAAAGATTCATCTGAGACACAGACGATCACATTATAACCAAGGCCGTTGGCATACTTCTCAATACCCCGAAATACGGTCGTAAAAAAATGATGGACGATGTCCGGAATAATTACGCCTATGTTCCTGGTTCGCTTGTTCTTCAGGCTGATCGCTATATTGTTAGGTTTGTAATTATACAACCGTGCAAATGCCTGAATCTTCTCTCTTGTGTCCCGGCTGATTTCAGTACTGTTCTTTAAGGCTTTTGAAACCGTTGAAATGGAAACATCCAGCTCCCGGGCAATGTCCTTTAATGTAACTTTCCTGCGCAATATCTGTCAGATTAGATAAGTAAAAGTAACGTTATTCAAAATACAAACAAGCAACCTGTTTTTGATCAAATCTTGGGCAAGCCCTTAATTTACAGCAGCCCAGAAAACAGGCAATAATTGTCAGCGGAATAAAAAAATACTATATTTGCCTGAATTTAATTTAAAAATTCATCCCCACAATTAAGGAAAACGTAAATTAAACCATGTGGATTTAAAGCATTGTTATTAATCCCTTCATCTTTTAACGAAACCGTTTTCGTAACCATTTAACTCAGTAATAGTAGGATATTAAACGATTTATGAAGATTACGCTACTCAGGAGCTTACTGCTTATCGGGGCATTTATATGTTTCGGATGGGCGCAAGCACAGGAAGTATCTGGTAATGTTTCTGATGCATCCGGCCCCCTTCCGGGAGCCAGCGTGGTTGTAAAAGGAACAACCAATGGTACACAAACAGATTTCGATGGTAATTACACTCTCGATGGGGTTGACGCCAATGCGGTACTAATAGTCAGTTACATTGGGTACGCTACTCAGGAAGTCCCTGTCAATGGTCGGTCGTCTATCAATGTTACACTTGAAGAAGACGCCCAGGCATTGGACGAAGTAGTAATCATCGGTTACGGCCAGACAACGGTCAAGGATGCAACCGGTGCTATTGCTGCTGTGACCTCCGATGAATTCAACCAAGGTGTTATTTCATCACCTGAACAATTGATTCAGGGTAAGACAGCCGGTGTGACCATCCAGCAAACAAGTGGTGAACCGGGAGCCGGGATTAATGTAAGCATCCGGGGTGCTAACTCCGTACGTGCGAGTAACAACCCGCTTTTTGTGGTTGACGGCAACCCGCTTTTTGGTGATAACACAGACGCGGGTGGAGATACCGGTCAAGGCGGTTCAGAAGTAGGAAACCCGCTAAACTTCCTTAACCCGAGTGATATAGAAAGTATCAGTATCCTTAAAGATGCCTCCGCTACGGCAATTTATGGATCACGAGGTGCTAACGGGGTTGTAATCATTACTACTAAAAGCGGTAAAGGCGCCACCGGCGGGCAACTGGAATGGTCGTCCAATCTCAGTATTGCAACACCGGTACGTCAGTACGATCTTCTCAATGCAAGTGAATTCCTTACTGCTGTTGAAGGAGTTGGTGGTGATGCCGACGCTGTAAATTATGGAGCCAACACAAACTGGCAGGATGTTGTTACCCGCTCTGCGGCATCAACTAACCATAACCTGGCTTATTCACATCGTTATAATAATGGTAATGTACGTGCCACCTTCGGATATCAGAAGCAATTCGGGGTAGTGGAAAAATCTGAATTCGAGCGGATTTCCGGTAGGATCAATGCAAGCCATAAATTCCTCGATGACAGATTATTACTGAACGTTCAGGCCACCATAGCCCAAATAAACAGAGATCAGCCACCGCTCGCTGCAGGTGCTGGATTCCGTGGAGATATTCTGGGAGCCTCTTATTCGGCTAATCCAACCTGGCCAAACAACCCGAACTTTGACGATGGAGGGGGACAGATCCAACCTGCGAATTACTTGCAAGAGTCACAAAATAAGACCACTACGGACCGGATCCTTCTTAATGGACAGGCAGAATATCTTATTACAGCAGATCTGTCAGCCAAAGTCAACCTCGGTTATGACCAGTCCAATAGTGAAAATACTTCCGTTCTTTCAGCAAACCTTCAAAACTTCAACGGGATTGAAGGACAAGGTTTCGGTACCTACAATACGCTTGACCGTATGAACAAGACCCTGGAAGCAACGCTGAACTGGAAGAAAGATTTTTCCAATTCCAGAATCGATGCGCTTGTCGGTTATGCATACCAGAGTTTCAGGACTTCTGGCCGCAGTTCCGCAGGTCGAGGATTTGGTACTGACGATTTGAACCTGATGGGGCAAACACTGCGTAATACAGTAAATTCTGCATCAAGGACTGTTGACGGTTCATTCCAACAGTTCTATTATGGTGTCAATACTTCAACTCTGATCATCAATCGTCTTTTCCCTGAGGTAGTAGCTGGGGATACGGTGCCTTTCCAGTTTTCAAGGGAAGTACAGGCGATCACTGCTGATTATTTTGACAATACGGATGAATTGCAGTCTTACTTTGGACGGATCAATTACTCCATTGCAGATAAATACCTCTTTACTGCCACCATGCGTGCAGACGGATCCTCAAGATTTGGTCCTGAAAACCAGTACGGATATTTCCCTTCAGGTGCATTTGCCTGGCAGATTGGGGAGGAAGATTTCATCGGCGAGAATGTCTCGACCCTGAAACTCCGGCTGAGTGCGGGTCTTATCGGTAACCAGGAAGGTCTTGGATACGGTAACTTTGTTACTCGTCAGCGATTTGCAGGTCTCGGAATTACTGAGAATAATCAGGTAAATCAAAACGGTCTTATCATCGTTGCAACTGATGTGCCAGATCTAAAATGGGAAACTACGCTGGATTTCAACGTAGGTCTTGATTGGGGCTTTAATATGAACCGATTGAATGGTAGCATTGACGTGTATCGCAGGGAAACAAATGACCTTCTGCTGCAAACACCTCCTGCTGCTCCTTCAACCAACCCATTCCAGTTTGGAAATGTTGATGCTTCGGTAATCAACCAGGGTATTGAATTTTCTATCAATTACGACTTTGTACAAACGGAAGACACGAATTTCGGAGTGGCGTTTAACATAGCTTACAACGACAACGAAATTCAAGACTTTCAGGGAGCTATTAACACAGGTGAGATAAACGGTCCTGGTCTTTCCGGGGCATTTGCTCAGCGTTTTGAGTCAGGACAGTCCCTGTTCTCTTTCTACATGTCTGAATTTACAGGGTTCGATTCTGAAGGGAATCCTACCTATAGAGATGTAGACGGGAACGGCGTAGGAGATCCCGATGCAGACAAATTCTTTGTAGGCGAAGATGGTCTTCCTGACGTAACTTCTGGACTTTCTCTGAA
>JARRLI010000043.1:0-7516 GCA_037387145.1 Robiginitalea sp.
AAAACGCAATGGAACAACAAAACAACTCGCGACGAAAATTTATCAAAAACTCTACCCTTGCAACCGGAGGAGTGCTAACCGCTCCCATCCCCATGGATTTTATGGCTCCCGGCTTGTCGAATAAAAAACTAAAACTCGCTTTAGTCGGCTGTGGAGGGCGTGGCTCAGGGGCAGCCGTTCAGGCATTGACAGCCGATCCTGATGTTGAGCTTGTGAGCATGGCAGATGCTTTTGCCGATCGCCTGGAAGGAAGTCTTAAAGCCATTCAGGAACACTTCGAAGGGGAGAAAACCATAAATGTCAAAGAAAAGAATCGCTTTGTGGGTTTTGATGCCTATAAAAAAGCGATTGATTTAGCAGATGTGGTGATCCTTGCCACCCCCCCGGGTTTTCGGCCTTACCATTTTGAATATGCTATCAGTAACGATAAGCATGTCTTTATGGAAAAGCCGGTAGCTACTGATCCGGCAGGAATTCGAAAAGTGTTGGCCACAGCTCAACTGGCCAAACAAAAAAAGCTAAATGTTGTTGTTGGGCTACAACGCCATTACCAACAGAAGTACCTCAGTCTTTTAGAGCAGGTACGCGCAGGTGCAATTGGAAAAATTCGTGCGGGACAGGTCTATTGGAACGATGCTGGGGTTTGGGTACGGGAACGACAAGCCGGACAAACCGAATTGGAATACCAGATGCGCAATTGGTATTATTTCAACTGGTTGTGCGGGGATCATATCCTCGAACAGCATATCCACAACATTGATGTTGCGAACTGGTTTATTGGAGAATACCCGGTAGAAGCCCAGGGTATGGGTGGGCGTCAAGTACGTAATGGTATAGATCATGGTGAAATATTTGACCATCATTTTGTAGAGTTTACCTATCCCGGCGGGGCCGTGATTTCGAGTCAATGCAGACACCAACCAGGAACAATGAGCCGCGTGGATGAAGTATTTCAGGGCACTAAAGGGAGTATTACAATCGGCAAAGGGGTTATTGAAGATTTGGAAGGCAACCCCCTGTATAACTATCCCCGAAAGTGGGGTGAAGACCCCAACCCGTATCAAGTGGAACACGACCGTTTGTTTGCTTCAATTCGCAATGGAGGTGTGATTGCAGATGCTGAAAATGCAGCAAAAAGCACCTTGACCGCTATTATGGGACGAATGGCAACCTATTCCGGTAAAAAGGTCAGCTGGGAACAAGCACTTAACGCAAACTATCAGTTAATACCAGAAAGCATGACCTGGGAAAGCACACCCCCAGTACTCCCAGACGCGGAAGGGCGCTATGCGATTCCACAACCGGGGAAAACAACTTTTGAATAATAAGAACAGAAGAACATTTGCCACCTCGGCTGCTGCAATCAGCTTACCTTACCGTTTGTTGGATCGAGAATAGTACAGAAGGGGGAGCTGGTCAAACCATCTTATTGTAGACGGGTTTTTTATACTGTTGATTCCATTACCCCCACGGTCACTTAATTTGGATTGTACCAGATCGGACTGGTATAGGCCCGTTCCTGTGTTGATACCGGCGCTCCTTCGGGAATGTCTATTCCAAAGCGAAAAGCATCAATAGTCGTCCAGCGGGGTGTGGGTATTTCAATCACCCTTGCATAATAGAAGGCCTTCTGCTGAGGGTCGAATTCCGGATCTTTCCAGATTGCAGTCAGTTCAGAGGCCCCAATGGTATTGGAGAAACTGGCTGTTTCAGCATCGACCGTATTTCCAACAGGTGTTTTGCAACGCCCATTAGCATCGATCTTTCGTTCATCCGAGACCGCAACATCATAAACCCGTTCGTGGGTTTCGCCATTTGCGTCAAGCCAGCCTTTAATGATTTGAATACGGTCGAGGTTACCACCGATGGGATCGCGCAACGAATAAACCATAAAGGTGGGTGCCTTCCCGGTTGGGGCCTTTGAGAGATCACCCCCCATGGGCACTCCTTTCTGATATCCGGCAAAGGCGGGTTCCCTGCTCCGGAGATCTGATTCTGAGTATTCCCATCCGCCAAAGAACCTTACCGTCAATCGGCTTCCTGTAGTGGCATATACCTCTTTGCGCTCTATGGCATCGAAGATGGCCTCACGGGTATTTTCTTTTGCCCAGACTGCTCCCAAACCGGCAGCCACCTGTCCCCAGCTCATCATGCTGCTCCGGGTACTCTTCATAAACATATGATTCATTCTGTTGGGATCAGGCTCATAACCGCTGTGTTTTCCAAAGAAGTTATCTTCCTGGGCCGTGGGAAGCCCGGTATGGCTGTCTGTGGAGCCCATAAATCCCATCTTATAAGGATTGGCCCCTAATTTATCTTCCAGTACCATGCCATTTTTCAAAGCCTCACGGGCATATTCACGAGGAAGCATCTGGTCCTCCTTGGCGACAACCATATTACCCGGAACGATGTTGCCAAAATCCCAGGTTTCGTAATCTGCAAATTCATCAGCCGGAGACAAGAGGGGATGGGCTTCTCCATCTCCCTTGATCTGGGTTATTTCATATACGGGTTCCCATTTGGCCCGCTGATTTACATAGAGCTCATCCAGTTTTCTGCCCGTATACTGGGCGTCCACGGGAAACATGAGCCCATTTGACAGGTTGCCGTTATGCGCAATGGCAAGGACATTTCCACCTGTTTGTTCTTCGTAACGGGTCATCCATTTCCACAATTCCATGGGATCCAGACTGCCAAGAGGTTCAACAGTGGTAAATGGCATTACCTTCAAAGCCTTGTCTGCACCATCCCTGTAAAGTACATTTCTATGAAGATTGTTGCCTTCCCCCGTAGAGGTCCATTCATAGCCAATAATGGCAGTAAAATTTCCCGGATCATTGTATGATTCGGCTATGCTGACAATGGATTCCCAGGTGGATTTATATCCTTCCGAATCCGGACCGTAATAAATCTCCATCGGGAAGGTTTTGGTAAGCATCAGGGCCTTGATGATCTCATAGGCTATCTCGGGCTTTTCATCCTTGCTTGCTTTTTCTAGTCGGTCATGCCAGTCCTTTCCCTCAGTGGTAGCCAAAATTTCCGAATCTCCGTCGATCAGGTCCAGGATAAAACCCATGTTATCTGTATGGTCCGTAACGGCCAGCCAATCCAGTGGCCTGGAAAGTTTTACCGGGATCCCAAAGGAAGATACAACCTCTTCACCCCTGGCAAATCTATAGGCATCTTCCGGGGTCAGGATACACCCGGCCGTCCCCGCATCGAAGGAATATCCCGTATGCAAATGCGAATCCCCCCAAAGCAGAGCATTGGGAAACTCCCTGGCTGCATAGGGGGAATACGAAGCTCCCTTGTATTTTTCTGAAAGGGCCTTTTTCATATCTTCGGGCATGGGAGATTCCTGGGCTAATAGTTCTCCCTGGAAAAATGTAAAGGCCAATAGTGTGGCGGTAATTACTTTGAATCGTTTCATTTTCAAAGTTTAGTTGGATCTCCCCACAAGATACTAAATATTCCGAGAGGGCCTTGTTATTATTAAATTGAGGCCTGTAGCTCATGTTGTTGTCTGAAAAGGTATGGCAGTGTTTCTTCCATATAGTTACTTAAACCATACCCGATGTAACAACCGGGGATTAACTGCTACTAAGAATGTATCTTGGGCATACGGACGTCTCCAATACCAAACCTTTATAACGCCCATTTGTTAAAATCAGACCAGGTCGTATAACATGAAAAAACAGATCTATTTCATTGCGTTGCTACTGCTTTGTTGCTGCAAAACCCAGGAGGCCAAGAAACAGGAGTATCGGTATAGTACGGATCTTACCAAAGCGGAAAATGGCAGTATACCCGTAGAACTATGGTTTTCAGGGGTTTTGCCTGACACTGCTGTTTTCTGTTTGCCCAAGATGGTTCCCGGAATTTACGACGATACAAATTTCGGGAAATTCATTACGGATTTTAAGGCCTTCAATGCTGCAGGAGAGCTCCTTGAGGTAAGCCAGTTAAACATCAATTGCTGGCGAATAATGAAAGCAGGGGACCTCGATAAGATAACATACAAAGCAGAAGAAGGGTGGAGTACTTTTGATTTTGAAGATCCCAGGCCCTACCGGTCCGCGGAGAGTCACTTTGGGGAGTCTGCCTATATTTTAAATCCGAATGGCATTTTTGGATACTTCCAAAACCAGGAAGATCTACCGTACCATATAACCGTTACCAAAAATCCAAGCCTTTATGGCTCCAGCAGCCTGGAAAAACGGAGCATCTCCGGGCACCAGGATGAATTCAACGCTGAGGATTACAGGTATTTGGTTGATAATCCGATCATGTATGCATGGCCTGATACTGCCTCGGTAAAACTTCCTAATATCGACGTCAGAATAGCGAGTTATTCGAGAACCGGGAAGAAGATAGCAGATTCATTAGCCCAGTCTATCGCGCCTTTGCTCAAGAACCAAAGTGAATATTTGGATGGAAACCTAGCTACTGACAAATACACCTTTATCGTCTACCACAATGAAAATGCTGAAGATGAGCGGTTCATTTCAGATGGATTGGAGCATAACGAATCCACCATCCTCCTGATGCACTCCCCCTTAGATATGGAAGTGCTAAAGGCAATTGTCTTTCACCTGGCCAGCCATGAATTCTTCCATACCGTGCAACCTCTGGGACTCCATTCCTATGAGATTGCAGAGTATGATTTTTCCGACCCAAAGTTCTCCCAGCATTTATGGCTTTATGAGGGTATGACGGAATACTTCACTATCCACATGCGCGTTAAGCAAAAAATGGAATCACTGGAAGAATTCCTCAGGGTGTTAGAGCAGAAGATTTCTGCCATGAATTCGTATTCCAATGACATGCCCTTCACTGAGTTCAGCAAGAATATAATGGACATGCCTGATGAGTATATGAATGTTTATTTCAAAGGAGCGCTTATCAACGTATGCCTGGATATAAAATTGCGAGAGCTAAGCAATGGTGCTTATGGTGTTCAGGATCTAATTGCCGACCTGTTGGATAAATACGGGAAAGACAAACCATTCCAGGACGATGTATTATTTGATGAGATTTACTCCCTGAGTGGTTTTTCCGAAGTAAAAGTCTTTGTGGAAAATCATATTGAGGGGAATGAGCCGCTTCCCCTTAAAGAAACCCTACACAAAGTGGGTTTATTGTATGATGAGGATACAGGGAAGATCACAGAAGAGCCAACATTGACGGACCAGCAGAAGCTTTTGAGAAAGCATTGGATCGACCAATAACGCTGGATCAACTGAATATCCAGGATCCGGGCAATTTTCTTTGTTTCATATAACAAATTCAAAGATTCCCCGTCATAAAGACGATCACAAGTGGTGCTTCCCGTACTGACAACTAAACACTAAAACCAACCATGAATAAATTGTACTGCTTACCTTATTTGCCTGCTGTTTATTTTCAACCCTGAGCGCTCAGGACCTGGACATGATCAGGAAACACGAGGCTAAAGTCGAAGAGTTCGTTATTGAGTCAACTGAATTAGGCCAGAAACGACAGGTTTTGGTCTACACGCCCGCCCTTTACGAGGCTGAAAGTTCTTACTACAACGTGATCTACATGTTTGATGGACAAGACCTGGAGCTATTCAGTGCGGCGAACGGCATCACACACCTGTTAGCAGATGGGGAGAAGTTTATTTTTGTCGGTATCAATGCCACCTTTATTGAAGAAGAGATGTACACCAGAAACAACGATTTGATTCCTTAGGATGCCAGGAGTAATTTGTTATCAAAAGCAGGGGGCAATGCCGAGGTATTCCTGGCCTATGTAAAAAACGAAGTGGTGCCTTTTATAGAATCCAATTATCGCACCCTGCCAGAGCGGACGGCCATAGGACATTCTTTAGGCGCCTCCTTCCTCATCTATACCATGGTGAATTTTACCCGGGGTACCTGGGAGTCTCAGCTTTGGATAAAGGAAGCCGAGTGGTTTAGCAACAAAAACAGGATTATTCGGCCGGAAAACGGGGCAGTATATTTATACGAGGTAGATAGTTATAGTTACAGTAACTGAGGGTTTTACTACTCCGGCTTATACGGATCCAACGCCCCGGCCTTGATAGGGGGGTGTTGCTTTAGGGAGACCACGTGCTCGGTCAGTTGCTCCAGGGCTGCCTTTGGGTCCCAGGTATAGGGGAAGAGTATATTGTCCTTTTCCTGAGGATCGAGAGACATTTAAGGAAAAAGAGATACATTACCCCCTATAGTTGTCCAAAATCAGTTTTAATCAAAAAAGGAGGTTTTTGTATTAAAACTTTGAACTGACAAGATCAGTAGCAACCTAGAGAATAAGTGTGTCTCCCCACCGGCTGCTACCACCCTTTTAAATCCAAGAGCATTGCATAGTCTGCTTTGTCCTGCATCGGGACTATATCTTGGAAATCTCAACAATACCCAACAATATTTTGTTACATTTATTGGGATATAAACCCACCTATGATTATGAAACAATTCTTTCTGTTTAGTTTATGCGCGTTTTTTCTTTTACAGGGAACCTTTTTGAATGCACAACGCAAAAAAGACAAGTCCCAGGATAAAAAGGAACAGCAACTTCCCTTACAAGCCTTTAAATTCCGCAATATTGGCCCGGCCTTCCTTTCCGGTCGAATTGCTGATATTGCCATGCATCCTGACAATGATAATATCTGGTATGTGGCGGTCGGCTCCGGAGGGGTATGGAAAACCGAAAATGCCGGGACGACCTGGACCCCCTTGTTTGATCAGCAGAATTCGTATTCCACCGGATGCGTTACCATCGATCCCCGAAACCCTTCGACCATTTGGGTAGGTTCCGGTGAAGACGTTGGAGGGCGTCATGTGGCTTATGGGGACGGAATTTACCGCTCCAGGGACGGGGGCAACACCTGGGAAAATCTGGGGCTGAAAAATACACAGCATATAGCCCGAATCATCGTGCATCCGGACAATAGCGACGTGGTTTGGGTCGCGGCCCAGGGTCCTCTTTGGAATAAAGGCGGTGAGCGTGGCGTCTATAAAACCACAGATGGCGGAACAACATGGAATCGTGTACTGGGCAATGACCAGTGGACGGGAGCCACCGACCTGATTATTGACCCCCGCAACCCCCAGGTGCTATATGCAGCCACATGGGATCGCCACCGCACCGTGGCTGCCCTTATGGGCGGAGGCCCGGGCACCGGGATCCACAGATCCACCGACGGGGGTGAAACCTGGATGGAGCTTACCAATGGATTGCCTACCTCCAATATGGGAAAGATTGGCCTGGCCATCTCCCCTCAGCAACCCGATGTCCTATACGCTGCCATCGAACTGGACCGCACCACCGGAGGTGTATTTCGTTCAGCAGACCGGGGGGCATCCTGGAAAAAGATGTCCAATACCGTTTCCGGGGCTACCGGACCACACTATTATCAGGAGCTCTATGCCAGCCCACATAAATTTGACCGGTTGTATTTGATGAACGTGCGGGTGCTGACCTCTGAAGATGGGGGGAAGACCTTTGTACAGCTCAAGGAACAAGACAAACATTC
>JARRLI010000044.1:0-7468 GCA_037387145.1 Robiginitalea sp.
GTGAAAGGCCGAAGAGTGGGATAAACGCGTCAAGTTCAATATGAATGTCCTCAGAAGGGTCCGAATTTCTGCGCACCACAACATTTTGCAGCGAGTCCGCGCCTCCAATCCCCACTACTTCGGCAGGGGTGATAATCCGGATTTTGCCTTTGTTCTTCAACTCCTGTACCTTCTCGACGGAATCCAGGGCCCCCCGAAACTCGTTTCTCCTATGTACCAGGGTTAATTCAGAAACTACATCCGCAAGGTAAATGCTCCAATCCAGGGCCGAATCCCCCCCGCCGGCTATCAGGACACGCTTCCCCCGATAGGCCTCGGGATCCTTTATCATATAAGAAATACCTTTATCCTCGTATTGCGAGAGATTTTCCAGGATTGGTTTGCGAGGTTCAAAACTTCCGAGACCTCCTGCTATGGCCACAATAGGGGCCTGATGCTGTGTCCCTTCATTGGTGGTGACCACAAAGGTGCCATCCTCCCTTTTTTCAATGGATTCTGCCCGTTCCCCCAGCGTGAACCCGGGTTGGAAAGGCTTGATCTGCTCCATTAGATTCTCCACCAGTTCCCCAGCCATGACCTCTGGAAAACCAGGTATATCATAAATGGGTTTTTTGGGATAGATCTCACCGAGTTGACCTCCTGGCTGCGGCAGGGCATCGATCAGGTGACACTTTAACTGCAGAAGTCCGGCTTCAAAAACGGCGAAAAGACCAGTAGGACCTGCTCCAATGATCAGAATGTCTGTTTTTATCATTCAAAAAACGGATTTGAAACGGAATATACTATTGGAGAGGTTGTTTATTTGAACTAAGCGATATTTACCACTTCTTCGATTTGAGGCGCGTGTTTCTTGATAGTCATTTCCACCCCGCTTTTCAGCGTCATCTGGTTAACGGAACACCCTACGCAGTTCCCCTCGAGGCGAACCTTTACCAAGGTGTTGTTTTCAATGCCGACCAAAGAGATGTTTCCCCCGTCGTTACGGAGAAAAGGACGGATTTCCTCCAGAGCCTCCTCTACTTTTTGTGTCAATTCTTCAGAAGTCATAATCATTTCTTTTTAACGGCCTCACAACCTGCCATGGTCGTTATTTTAATTGCCTCGGTAGGTGGAAGTTGTTCATTCCGGACCACAAGCTCTGCCACCATCCTACGGGTCACATCCTCAAAGGCCATACCTACCGCAGTTTCGGTCTGCAGAGCTGCGGGCCTACCCACATCTGCAGCCTCCCTAATACCCTGTACAAGGGGTATTTCACCTAAAAGAGGGATATCCATGTCCTCAGCCAGGTTTCGGGCACCATGCTGTCCGAAGATATAATATTTATTATCAGGCAATTCCGCTGGTGTAAAGTAGGCCATATTCTCGAGGATTCCCAGCACCGGTACATTGATGGCCTCCTGCTGGAACATAGCCACTCCCTTTCGGGCATCAGCCAGGGCGATTTGCTGAGGGGTACTGACCACTACTGCCCCTGTTACGGGAAGTGCCTGCATAATGCTCAGATGGACATCCCCTGTTCCCGGGGGCAGGTCCACCAGTAGGAAATCCAGTTCTCCCCAATGCGCATCAAAAATCATCTGGTTCAGCGCTTTGGCAGCCATAGGCCCCCTCCAGATGACGGCCTGGTCGGGTTGTGTGAAGAATCCTATAGACAAAAGTTTTACCCCATAGGCCTCAACCGGTTTCATGCGGGATTTCCCCTGAATGGTAACAGCCAGGGGCTTTTCCTGTGCTACATCGAACATGATTGGTATAGAAGGCCCGTAGATATCCGCATCAAGAAGACCGACTTCAAAACCCATTTTGGCAAGGGTTACGGCCAGGTTTGCAGTCACTGTGGACTTTCCAACACCCCCTTTTCCACTGGCGACAGCTATGATATTCTGTATGCCGGGGATAGGATTCCCTTTAATGGGGGCCACCTTCGGTGTTGAAGGGGCGTCTACGGTAACATTAACGGTTATCTTGGCTTTGGCATACACTTCTTTGTGTATGGCCTGGAGAATGTTCACTTCGGTTTTTTTCCGGGCTTGAAGGCTGGGGTTTTTAATCGTTATGTCCACCACTACTTCATCCCCGAATACCTGAACATTTCTGACCGCCCCGGTTTCTACCATGTTCCCTCCTTCTCCGGGAACCGTAATGGTTTCAAGGGCTTTAAAAATCTCTTTTTTGTCCAGTTTTACTGCCATTTTTATCCGCTGTAAAATTATCCTCCAAAGATACGGCTTGGGAATGAAATAAGGAAGCCCCGGAGAATTGTGTTAAACCCGGTTACCTGCTCTGAATTCTAGGTTTACAGGATTAGGTTAACTCGTGAATGGGGTCCCAGAAAAACGCCTCGAAATCTACCACCTGATCATTCCGGACCTCTATACCTTCGTTCTCCAGTAACTGCTCCATTAATCGGGATCCGGGAAAATGGTGTTTCCCGGTCAGCACTCCAATTCGGTTCACTACTCTATGGGCGGGCACATCCTCCAGATTATGGGCGTTGTTCATGGCCCAACCTACCATTCGGGCACTTCTTCCCGTTCCCAGATACCTTGCGATTGCCCCGTAGGTCGTTACACGCCCATAGGGGATCTTTCTCACAACCTTGTAGACCCTCTCAAAAAATCCTTCCTGTGTTTCTTTCATGAGATCAGGTGTAGAAAATTCGAATTAGGGTGATAACTAACAAGAATAACATCAGTATGCTAAGGATATAATTCGAATTCCGGGAGAAGGCGTTCGTTCTGGATTCGAGCTTATTGAAATAAAAAGTATACAGGTACAGGACGGTAAATGTGCCTGAACCCGCTGCCAAAATAAAGGTGGCAATATCCAAAGCCTGGAATTGTATCCATCCTGAACTGTTCCACATAGCGTTCAGTGCGCTGTAATAGGGAATAGTAAGCAGGTTGAGGGAGGCGAGCAAAAATCCCTTGAAAAAATTATTTTTCCGGCTTACACTGGTCATTCGAAGGGGTTTTTCCTTCTTATTCCTTGCCATAAAGAAGAAATAAATGGCGAAAACAGTGAAAACTACAATGGCAGCCCTTTGCAGACCTGCAATAACTTCAGGATTCCGGTACAGGTATTTCGAAATAAAGACGGCTACATAGGCCTGTATCATGATCATGACAGAGACGCCCATACTGAAAACAATCCCGGCCGACCTTCCTTTATCCACACTGGTCTTTGCCGCGTTCATGTTAAGCAGACCCGGAGGTACTGTTGCCATGAAGGCAGCCGAATAGGTGACAAAAAAGAGGATAAGCAGATGGCTCATTAAGCGTTCAATTCAAATGAAAGATAGGTAATTGCCTTGCCCTCCCCGAGGAATTGCTGTTCATAAAAGGTTTGAATTTCAATGGCATCCGAAGGGGCACCGCTATTGTGGTAAATATCGTGATTGGAATAGATCACGGGAATACGAGAAGCTTGCAGAACACCAAGGGTATAACCATGCATAAACTCGCTGTCGGTCTTCAGATGCACTTTCCCCTCCGGCACCAGGACCTTGCGGTATTTTTCAATGAATCCCGGATTGGTCATACGGTGCTTGGTGCGTTTATATTTGATCTGTGGGTCCGGGAATGTAATCCATATTTCAGAGATCTCATCCGGACCAAAGATCAGATCGATAAGTTCAATATTTGTTCTGAGAAAAGCAACATTGTTCAGGTTCTCCTCCAGGGCCGTTTTTGCTCCTCTCCAAATCCGGGCCCCCTTAATATCGACACCTATATAATTCTTCTGAGGGTACCTTCGCGCCAGGCCCAATGTGTATTCCCCCTTCCCACACCCCAATTCAAGGACTATGGGATAGTCGTTCCCAAAAAAGCGACTCCAGGAATTCCGGTGATCAAAATTTCCAGAGAGCAGCTCTTCCCTTTCAGGTTGTATTACATTGGGAAAGGTTTCATTTTCCCGGAAACGCTTTAGTTTGTTTTTACTGCCCATGCAGAAGAGGCTTATTGGTACGCAAAACTACAAAAATGCAATCGCCGTATAGAATTAAGCTGATACCGGAACATTTGCTTTCTCCAGGGTAAAGGAGAATTCTGAACCTACATCAACCACACTTTCAACATAGATTTTCTCATTGTGTGCCTCAATGATGTGCTTGACAATAGCCAGCCCAAGGCCTGACCCGCCTTCCCGCCGGCTACCACTTTTATCAACACGGTAAAACCGTTCGAACAATCGGGTGAGATGCTGATCTTCTATTCCCTCACCATTATCGGTTACCCGAACAATTATTTTATTTTGAATTAGGTTTTCTACACTTACCTCCGTTGTACCGTCCTTTTGACCGTATTTGATGGAATTTACCAGCAGGTTGGTCAGCACTTGCTGTATTTTTTCTTTGTCGGCGTGCACGTAGATCGGGTCCGGATAATCCATATCGAATACCAGGGAAATCTCCATTTTGGATGCTTTCATCTCCAAAAGTTCGAATACATTTTGTATGAGCGCTATGATGTCAAAATCTTCCATCTCAAGATGCAGTTCGCCTATTTCGAGTTTTGTGATCAGGTCCAGGTCCTTTATTATATAAATAAGTCGCTCAACCCCCTTTGCGGCCCTCTGCAGGTATTTCATGCGGACCTTTTTATCTTCTATGGCCCCGTCGAGTAATGTATGGATATAACCCTGCACCGTGAACAGCGGGGTTTTTAGTTCATGGGAAACATTTCCAAGAAACTCCTTGCGGTATTCCTCACGGATCTTCAGTGTATCGATTTCAATTTTCTTGTCTTTTGCAAATTTCTCTATCTCCTCGGTCAGGGTCTTCATGTCCGTGGTGATGGCTCCTGAAGTGAAGGAGGCGGATTCCAGCAGGGATACATCATCGTAGATTTGTTTTATCCGCTTGTAGATAAATTTTTCGATGTGGTTCTGCAGAATTGCAAAAGAGGTCAGGAAAGAAAAGAGAACAAATAAAAGTGCCCAGAACCAGTATTCCCTTATTGTGCCTTCCAGGTAAAGAAATAAAAAGCACCCCAGGGCAAGAACTACATTGATATATAGGGACGAACGAAGTGCAAAGCGATACGATTTCCGCAGTTCAATGGCCATTACAGTACGAACTTATACCCCACTCCCTTAACCGTTTTGAAATTATCCTCCCCGATCTTTTCCCTTAACTTACGAATGTGAACATCGATAGTGCGCCCCCCTACAACTACTTCCTGGCCCCATACCTTGTCCAGAATAACTTCTCTCTTAAAGACCTTGTTCGGTTTGGAAGCAAGTAGGGATAATAACTCAAATTCCTTCCTGGGAAGCACCAGTTCTTTCCCATTATTGATAATCTTATATTCTTCCCTGTTGATCGTCAATTTACCCACTCTTACGATATCTTCAGGGGTTTCCTCCTTCTCTTTTAATCTGCGCAAAAGGGATTTTACCTTGCTGACCAGTACCTTCGGCTTGATTGGTTTGGTAATGTAGTCATCGGCCCCCGCATCAAAACCGGCAACCTGCGAATAGTCTTCATTCCGTGCAGTGAGAAAAGCGATTATAGTATTTTCCAGGCCCTTGGTCTTTCGGATGATTTCACAAGCCTCTATGCCATCCATCTCAGGCATCATGACATCCAGTATGATCAGGTGAGGGGTTTTTTTCTTTGCCTTCTCCACGGCGTCCAATCCTGTTTTTGCCGTATAGATTTTATAGCCCTCTGAAGAAAGGTTATAACTCAGGATTTCCAGTATATCGGGCTCGTCATCCACCAGTAGGATTTTGATATCCTGTTTTTTCATAGGGGGTGCTTCTAGGTTGATTCAATCAAAAATAACTAATCTTTCACAAGGCTCTCCAGGCTTAACGTCAATTTAATATAGCTAACCTTAAAATAACATTGGAACAGCAGGCCTGGAATGATAAAATATCATTACCTGTATTTTATCGAATTTTCCCTAATTTTAAGAGAAGCCTAACCTCACCCGCGAACCAAATGTATTATATTTGAAAGTCCTTTGAGGTAAAGGTTGAATATGAAGCACTTCTACTCGTTATTTTTCTTTTTTCTGGTCACTGTAAGCTTCGGGCAGAATAGTCCGGAGAACGGGGATATTGATGGCTTCAAGTTATATCCCAATCCTGTTACAGAAGGCCGTGTTTACATCGTAACGGAGAATAATGCCCCAAAGCAGATCCGGATTTTCGATGTGCTCGGAACCCCCGTGCTACAGACTACCCTTATGGGTAAGGAGCTTAATTTAAATGGATTGAACCCGGGCATTTACCTCATACAGGTGTTCGAAAGAGAAAAGGTTGCCACTCGCAAACTGATTGTGAAATAGGCATTTTTCCGGCGCTCCCTTTCGGTTCAACTGCATATATTATCGATGAACGGTAAAGTTTCAAAATTTTACCAACAAATTTTGCACTTACACAACAATAAGTTCCCCAGACCTCAGGCCTTTGCTATTTTTAGGTATTGATCCCAAATCAATGACCATCGATGAAGCGAATCTTCCTACTGATATGCTTTATAGGCACTGTTGCTGTTTCTGCTCAGGAGGTTAAATCAAACGCTCCTGATTCCGGAATCAAATTCAGACTTCATCCAAACCCTGTATATGACGGGGTGGTCTTCGTGAAATCCAACTATTCAACTCCCAGGACTATCCGCATATACGATCTCTTTGGAAAGATTGTTCTTGAGCGGCGTACCGAATCGGAAAGGTTATTTCTGGGCTCTCTGGTACCCGGGGTGTATATGTTGCAACTTCAGCAAAAAGGAGAACTCGCTACGAAAAAGCTGGTAATCCGGTAGGTGTCCAACCGTTTTCGGGATCCGATCCCAAATAAGTCAGGAAGAAATTTGGTTATTTTTGTGCCAAACCTACTATGGAGATCCCGCGTATTTTCGAAATACAATCCTCAGGAGAATTTGAGCAGCTTGCCCTGGATACTTTTGCTTGCCAGTACCACGAAGTGTCCCTCTATGGGGAGTTTTGCAATCACCTCGGAAAAAATCCATCCAACGTTGGACAACTATCGGAAATCCCTTTTTTGCCCATAGAATTTTTCAAGACCCATAAAGTTCTAAAACTCGGAGCTTCGCCCGCAACTGTTTTCAGAAGTAGCGGCACTACTGGAAGTCAAAGAAGCCAGCACTTCGTTGCCGACCTGGAGCTATACCGGGAAAGCTTTACCAGGGGGTTCGAATACTTCTATGGACCGGTGACTGATTATTGTATTTTGGCCTTACTCCCATCTTATCAGGAACGTCAGGATGCCTCCCTGATCTATATGGTTTCCAGACTTATCGGCCAGAGCCAACACCCAAAAAGTGGTTTTATAACCAGCGATCCCTCTACCCTGTACAAAAGACTTGACACTCCCGGATCCAATAAAACCAAGGTTTTACTATTAGGCGTTTCTTTTGCCCTCCTGGATCTTTCAATGTCTTTGCCGAAAAATCTTGGACAGGTTATCGTGATGGAAACTGGCGGGATGAAGGGGC